>NZ_JBSWXU010000031.1:0-45207 GCF_056160785.1 Mycobacterium sp. ABE4_509
TGCTTGGCGTGGGCGGCCGCGCGGTCCCGGGCGGCGATGACACCGTCCGCCGCTACGGCGGTGACCGCCAGGGCGTGCTCGGCGGCCGAGGTCGACGACTTCGCCGCTGCCGCTTCGGCGGCCATGGCCAGCGCCTGCTGGTAGGTGGTGGGCGCGCTAAGCGGCGTCGACATCCGCCTGCTCGGCCGCCGGCGGCGGGGTCGTCGGGGATGTGGGAGTGGTCGGGGCGTTCGGCAGCAGGATCTGCTCCGCGGCCATCTGGTTGATGTTCGCCTCGGTCTCCTCCGGCGTCATCTCGAAGATCTGCTCGCAGCGCTGCTGCAGCGACAGGGTGCCCACCGCTTGCGACGCAGCCGAAGCCTTCTCCGCCAGGGTGCGGAACTCGATCGGACCCCAGTGCAGCTTCACCGCCGTCCCCCGGTCCGCCTCGCCCGCGAACGCGAAGAGGATCCGCCACAACAGCTTCATCTGCGGCGTCACCCTCGCCCGGCGGTCCCGGATCTTCGACGTAGCCGATTCCCGCATCAGTCCCGCGCCCTCTGCGGAGCCATTCGCAGCGTCCGGGGTGATCAGGTGCAGCGGGGTGCTGGTGACGGCGGCGAACTCTTTGACGTCGTCACGCTTGGCGTTGAGGATCGACCCCAGGTCCATCGCCGCGGATTCCCAGAACTTGAACCCGTCGGGGACCTTCCACAGCGAACCCGGGTTGGCCTTGAACACGGTGGCAGCCAGCGCGTCCCAGTCGACGACGTCGTCGGTGTCATCGTCATCGTCGTCTTCGGTCTTGTCGTCACCGATGATCGCTCGCTGCCGGAATGCCTGGTAAGCGACGATGATCAGCCGCTTCAACGTCATGTCGTTGATCCGGTCCAGCAGGTCGAGGTGGCGTTCGTACTCGCCGAGTCCGTGCGGGTTGAGAAACCGCACGATCGGGATACCGCCCAGCTTCTTCGGCACCCGAACCAATTCGGGCTCATCCGGTTTGAGCACTGTCCAAGATGTGCCGTTGTATTCGACATCCCAGCGATTTCCCGGGAGGAACAGGTGAGCCTTCTCCACCTCCTGGACGGGGTCGTAGTCCTTGACCACCGCCGCCTGCAGACGGATCGGGTTGGTGCTATCCGGTATCCCGATGCAGCGGCGCGGGTCGATCGCATGCGCCGTCGGCGTGTCGGCGCCGTTGTCGACAGCCATAGCGAACGCTTCGCCCATCGAAAACTGATAGCCGAACAGGTCCTTGGCCATCGCGCTGAAGCCGGACTCGTCCATGATCTTGGCCGCAATGTCGTCGCCGCCGGCGTCGTTGTCGATCAGCGTGGAGACTGCGTGCAACTCCATCCGGTCCAGCATCGCGCCGACACACATCGGCGCGTAGTTGCAGCGACCCTGCCGGATCACGTCACGGAAGGCGTCTTCGTAGCCGTCGGCGACCTGCGGCAGCGGTGCATCGCCGATGTTGTACGACCACAGCGTGTCCAGGACCTCGTTCCGGGGCCTGATCGCGACCGGTCGGTGCAGCTTGTCCGACCACTGTGGGCGGGTCGCCTTCGTGAAGCGGGCGTTGAGCTTGTCGAACCAATCCTGGGGGGAGAGATCAGCCAAGTCCTCACCCTCCCTATCTGATTCGAGCGAACACGCGTTTCTTCGGCTTCGGCACGTGGGGCAGCACATCCATGCGGGCCTGCCACGACAGGATCGCGGCCATCGCCAGGTCGAACTTCCGGTCGGGGTGGATCTTGGTCAGAATCCACACCCGTTCACCGGTTTCCTCGTCGGCGACGAGGTTGGTGTAGCGGCGGCCGGCGTTGCGCAGGTGGCGGGTCAGGTCCCCCACCGCGGCCAGGTCGCCGTCGTTGTCCCCTGTCGGGCTGTTGTGCTTCACGCTGCCCGACGCGATCGCATCTTCGTAGGCCTGGATGGCTTTGAACATCCGGCGGCGCTGGTTGGTCCAGAACTCCTCGACGGTGTCTGGGTGTTCGGCCCACCACTCGCCCACGGTGTCATTCCAGTGCGGCGGGTCGGCGTAGAGCTTGAGCACACGGAACCGGCGGTACAGTTCCCTGCGCTTCTCGTTGACCTCAAGCTGGTCGACTTCCCATTCCGGGCCCGCGTTGGAGGGCTTCTCCCAGATGCCTTCGCGTTGCTGTAGACCGGTCTTGACGTCGGTGACGACGAACCCGGTCGCGTCTCGCTTCCGCGCCCCGTCGAACCCGATCGTGACAAACGCTTTCGGCGGGATCACGTCCTCGACGAACAGCGTGTTCCAACGCTCGATGTCGAACGCCTGCGCCGACTGCTGCAGCCACCGGTTGCACCAGACCCGCTCGAGATAGGCCTTGTTGGCTTTCGGCTTGTCCCACCGCGCGGCGATCCGCTCGAGATCGGTGCGGGAGGCGAGATCCGGCCCGGAGGCTTCGCGGATCGCCTCGACACGGTCGGCGAACTTGCGCATGTCCCAGTTGTCGCCGGCCTGGCGGTGGAAGTAGAACACGTCCGGCCGGTCGACCTCACCACGGGCGATGGCCTCGGCCTCGAAGTGGTCGTCCTCGGCCACGGATTCCTGGCCGGGCTCACCCACGGTGGTCACCGCCATGCCCCACGGGTCCTGGGCGTACCTCTTGCCCAGGTTCTCGTCCATGGTGGTCACCGCGGACTTTTCAGACGGCAGGTACAGGCGGTGTGTTTCGTCGTAGCCGTTGAAAGTGGTGCGGCCGCCGTCGTTCGTATCCGGTGCTGTCGCCACCGGAACGCACTTGCCGTCGGCCTTGCCGTCCGGGCCCTTGCGGATGATCCGGTCGACGCCGATGTCGAATGCGTCCGGCCCGATGCAGTCCTCGCCGCACCAGTGGCACCGATCGCCGTCGCACTCCGGGCAGAAGCACCGCGCAATCCGGCAGTTCTCGCAGATGACCTTCAGCGCGCCGTAGGCCAGCTCCTCGACCTGGATCTTGGCGTTGGCCAGCAGCGGGATGAACGGATCGACCACCGGCCGCCCCGGCGCCAGGGAACCGTTGCGGTTGTAGCCGTTGAAACGCACTGGCGCATGCGGGTGCAGCTCCGCGAACGCGATCTGGCCGAGGAACTCGGTCTTGGCCGCGCCTTTTCGGATCGAAACGTTCGTCCGCTGGAACCGGCGCCGGCCAGCACGGTTCGACCCCTTCGGCCAGTGCTCATAGGACCGGTAGGTGACGTACTGCCAGTCCTCGGCCATCGTGTAGGGCTGACCTTTGAGGTCGCCCGGTCCGAACACAGAGTGGGCTTCCAGGAAGTCGCAGACCTGTTCGCCGAGCGTCGGCCACAGCACCTTCGTGTCCGGGGGGACGATCAGCTCCACGCGGCGGCTACTTCACGGACTGCAGGCGCCTCTTGCGAGGATCAGTGCGCGCTGCCGCTCCTGGGGTCGCCTTCGCCGATGACGTCGACTGGCCGACCGCCTTGCGCGCCGGCGTCTTGGGGTTGCGCTGGACTTCCCACTGCAACGACCGGCGCGCCATCGGCGTCAGGCCGAACTGCACCAGGATCTGCCGGTACTCGCCGGCCAGCGCCTTCGCCGTCGTGGCCTTCGTGCGCGGGTCGAGCATCATCTGATACAGCCGCGCCGCGACGTAGAGCAGGTGAATGTCGACGTCGATCCACTCGCTGCGCGGCTCGGACTCCCACAGGTCGTCCCACCATGCCTGGACCTCGTCGTACCACTCGATGCTGGACGGCAGCTTCGGCGGTGCCTCGTCATCCCCAGCGGGTTCTTCGGCAACATCGTCGGCCGTCTTGTCAGGCTTGCTGATCACTGCGCGGGTCGTCGTCTTGTTGCGCCGACCGCGAGTAGAGGCGTCCTTCGCAGGTGGTCCGGGCATGCGGGGCTCCTATGTCAGGAAAGATGCAGCTCCCATGGCGGGAAAGGCATTGCGCCGCAACGAATTACGACGCTTTGAAAGCTGTTGCGGGGCAGTTGAATTGCCGCCAGTGCTCCGCACCCCGAATTTTTCCCTAACCCGTACAGAGCATTTTTCACAGAACTACGCGGCGTCCCGGTCTTACCCGGGGGAGGGGGTGGAGGCCAGGGGGTCTGGGCGGCGCGCTGGGACCGGCTCAGGGATGCCGATTGCTGCGGCCACGATCGCCTGTGCGGGCTTTGTGCTCGTTGCAGGCGTCGCATGCTGCCTGCCAGTTCGACGGGTCGTGTGCGAGGTCTGGGCGCCGCGCTGCGGGTTCGATCTTGTCGACCGTGTCGGCGTACCCGGTGCAGATGCCCTCGTATCGGATCTGGCACTGGTATCCGGCGTCGCGCAGGACCTTCGGGCGGACCTGCTCTTTCCACCGCCGCTCCGACGTTACTCGGCTCGACGCTGTGCGTTCACCCTTCCACGCGACTGTGTGCTCGTCGCAGTATCGCGTGTCGGTGATCAGCTCAGTGCAGTTGCCGTTGCCTCCTGGGCAGCGGCGGGGTGCGCGGGGCATCGTGTTCGCCTTCGTCCGTCCTGGCCGACCATGTGTGTCTATCCTTTGCCCATGTGCGCCGCGCGGGGAACGGGCATCAGCAGAAGTCGGCGGGTTCTATGGGGTATCGCTCCCCCGCAGCCAGGAAAACTTGAGCGTTGGTTTTCTCGACGTTGGCGATTCGCTGCTCAACTTGTTGTGCTGTTTGTGTTGAGTGTCGGTTTGTCGCTTTGGGGCCGTGAGCGTATTCCTGACGTCGACCCAGAGATTCGGTTGCCGGACCGTGTGGTTATCGAGATACCAGCCTCCTTCGGAGGGCCGAGCGGGATACCGGAGGTTCAGATATCGGAGGTTCAGTGGTTGGAGCTACATGAGGGCTCGACAGGACCGGACTTAGAGTACTACAAGCCCGTAGACGTGCCGCCTGAAGATAGGCTTCCTGACCCGGTCCCGGACAACGTCACCCGGGTAAATGTTCTCGTCACCTTCCGGGCCTCTCCGGCGGATGACTTCGTGGTAAGGCTAAATTTGCCTCCAGGCGTCTCGTTCGACAAGTGCGAGGCACCTGGCTCCGTTTGTCGCCCACGGATGATCGAGCGGCCGCCTGCTGAGCAAATCTTGTCACGAGAGGTTGTCGAGGTAACTCGCCACCTGCCGGAGAACGAGTACGTCTTCGGCTTTACGGTAGATCTACGTGGCGCCAGTGATGGGCTCACGGTCGGGTGGAATGCTTCCCGAGCTGCCTTCCGATTCCCGTACGTCGGGCTCCCGCTGAACGAAACTTTCCTGCCGGGTCAATCGTATACGGGGATCTGGTTCCTCCCAGATGAAGCGGTTCGCGTCAGGAGCCAGGTATCCCTTCCGGATGCCGAGGAATTCGATTGGTCAGGCACGGAACCTGCTGTCTTGAATAGCGAGGGTGGACTGTGGGAGTACAGCCTTGGGGGCGCCGACTCCACCAAATCGATCTTGCCACCTCCACCGGCCTTCGGGGTGCGGAATCATCTCGTCGAGAAGAACTCCATCAACTTCTTCTGGGCGGGAATTCTTTTCGGCATTGCTGGCAGCGCGGCTGTCGCATTCATCCAGTTGCTGATTAAAGAGTCGTGGCGGAAGCCGACCGATTTGTCGACCTGATCTCAATGCGTTCCCGGCGGGTGTCCGGTGGCCATCTGGTGGATCACGTTGCAGTAGCCCTCCGGGTCACGGAGCTTGCCGCGCAGCTTGCGTACACAGCGGTTGAAGTCACCAGGGGTGTTCCAACGGATCTTCACCGCGCCCTCACCGAACGCCCAATAACGCTTCAGGCGATCCGCCGGGCCATCACCAGGGCTTGTGTCGGCCACGTCGTCACCCCCCTTGAGGCATCAGGTCTGTGGCGCGCAGCACCGCCTGGGAGATCTCGTGCACTGCGTGGCACAGCGGCTCCTCGGTGCGGTCCATCTGCACCCGTGTGCGGCCCAACCGCAGCTCCCCGACGAGGTTCTGCGCCTGGACCAGAGTGATCGCCGCGTGCGTCGACTCGTGGATCACGACATGCGGTTCGAGGTACTGGCGTGACAGCCGCATCACACCGATGAACGCCGTCGACGGGTGCCGAGTCAGCCGGCCGGTCTCGTTGTTCCGCCACGACGAGAACCGGCCGTGGAACACTCCGCCCGCGTTGGTGAAGTCCTCACGCGGGCTGTACCGGGTGGCGGCGGCCTGCATCTGCTTCGTCGTCGGATACACCCGCAGGATGAACCAGAAGCGGCGCCCGACACCCATCGGGTCCGTGGAGATGTAGAACGTTCGGACCCGGCGACGGGTCATACGTGGCCGGCGTCGCGGTAATGCGCGGCGAACTGGTCAGCCAGATCCGGGACAGTCGCCCGATACTCGGCGTCCCGACCGCCAGGCTTCGGCGGCCGCGGCGACATCTGCAGCGTGCACACGATCATCCGGGTGCAGTGCGGGCAAGGCACGTCGACAGTGGCGGGCGGTTTCATCAGGTGCAGCTTCCGCTCAACGGGAACGAGAAAGGCCCGCCACGATCAGGTGCGTTTCCCCTGGTCGGCGGGCCTCGAATCGGAGCCTACGCATGCGTCGTCAGTAGCTCCTGGACGGACTCAAAACTAGCACAGACTTACAGCGATGTCATTCAGGACCTTTCAGAGCCTTGATACTCGCCGGTAGCAGCACCCCTAAACGTCGAGTTGAGCGTGGTGCAAGCCGAGTCACGTCGTTGACGTGGCCTGCTGTCCATTCTGACCCAGCGCAGATAAAACCAGCTGCGCGAACCCGAAGTAAAGATGGCTCAACTGAATCATCGCCACAATGCAAGCGTGCTTGTAGAAAACTTCATCGTCCGGGTCATCGGTCATTGCAGCCAAAGGCTCTTTATGCGCTCCCCAGTGGAGAGTGTCGCCGTAGTTGAAGTTGAGGATAACTTCATCAGGCTTCACACCTTGAAAGCTCTTTGGTATATCTGGGCGGTTCGGAGGCTGGAGCCGCTCACATACCAGAGTCGCCACCATCTTGTTCATTAATGTTCCCCGCGCCTTCTGCCAGCGCCTCAGCGTGTCCTTGGCTTCCGTTGCCTGCACTCCGTCAAGTTGACTTGTTGCCCGCTCGATCACCTTGACGACCTTTGAGAAGCTGGCCTCATCCTTGGCGTTGTGAATCTGACGGAACGTCACAGAGAACCCGGCAAACGCTTCGTGGCTTGGCATGTCGGCAGTCACCTTCCGCCCCCCATTGGGATCTGCTGAGAAGGTCATCTTTCCCGCATCGTTTATGACCGAATAGGTGGCCAAATTCCTGCAGGTGGTGACGAATCGCCCAGCGAGCGCATGTTCCGCGGCATCGAGCGCGGGCCGTACGACGGGAAATTTGGCCGGGTCGGCGAGATCGAACAAGTACGTCAATGATTCCCAGTGGAAGTCGAATCCTTCCGGCTTACTGCCAAGTTCTCTCAACGGTGCCGGAAACTTGAGCGGCACAGGTCTTATCGTAGCTTCCAGTGCAGTCATATTGAACGTGATACGCCCCGTCAAGGGGTGGGTCTTAGTGCCGTCGATCCGGTACACGAAAGTCGTGGGGCCACGCTCCACGGTGATGAATTTTGCACCATTCATGTCCCCACTATGCCGATAACCATGCGCTACTGGCGGTTTTCGCGGTGAATCAGGCGTCCTTCGGCGCTACTGCTGGAGTCTCAATCAAATTTGGCGTGTTGCCCCGCTCGCTACACCTCGATCTGCGATGCAGGCATTCCCGAGCGAGACGGACACCCACGATTTCGTCTCCGTCAATCCGGCTGACGCTGCGGGTGCACTCGTGTAATCACACCTAGTGAGCCGCCATCCACAAGGGTCGGTTTCGCCGTAAACGTCGAGCCGTCTTCGGCCACCATTACTACCGTTGCGTCCGCCCCATCCAGGGTCACAGAGACGACGACAAGACCGGCCGAGTGGCGAGGGAACGAATTATGTGCCATGGTGCGCGCGCGTTGTTCTGCCTCTTGTGCCGTAAGAGCGGCGAGTGCGAGTGGTTGTTCCCTGATAGCTCCCACTCGCGACGCTAGAGCTTTCATTCCCTCCCAGGCTGCACCACCGACCACGCCACTAGACGCAGCAGTGGAGATCCAGACAATGAGATCAATCCAGGAATTGCCGCTGGTACCGCCGCAGGCTAGCTTTCCACTGCCAAAACCTGAAGTCGTGAACGGCACCGACGTCGATTGATTCGATTCGTCCAACGGCCCAAGGGTGTCGTCGAGCTCGAGTCTGAGGTACGGCTGGGTCATCTTCACCGGAGTGTCCAACACCAAAACGATTGCCGCGTCGCGACCCGAAGCTGTGGGCGGTCCGATAGGGCGAACCACGGTGACCTCGCTAGCCGCTTCCACGGCTTCTCGGTAAGTTTGGTAGTCGGCATCAGACCAGTCACTATCTTGCATCGTCATATGGTTGCGCATCAACGACGCCCACTCTGTGCTTTTCTCTTTCGATCTCGACCAACTATTGCCCTCCCGGCACGGTGCGTCCGCGAAGATCAGCCAGGGCTGCTGCTGGGTCGTCGTGCCGCTTGCACGCCTCGATGACCTCCGCCGGGGAGACTGCGTCCACACCGGCCGCCGGGACGGGCTGTCCGTACCAGCGGGCCAGCAGGCGGGTCACCTGGTCGTTGTCGGCCAACCCGAAGTGCTCCACCAGATCCACGCGTCCGGCCCGCACCACCGCCGCGTCGAGGATCTCCGGGGTGTTCGTCGTCAACACCGTCAGCAGGCCGTGCGGGGTGGCGATGCCGTCCAACGCGTTCAGCAGCCCCGACAAGGTGACGCCGGCGCCGTCCTCGCGGTTCGTCGCCGCGTGGAACACGTCGGCGTCCTCCAACAGCAGCATCGACCGCGGTGTTATGCGGGCCATCGCCGCCAGCAGGTTGCAGTCCTTCTTCACATCCGACAGCGGCAGATACCAGACTGAGAGGGACCCCAATGGTGGTCCAGTCGCTATGCGACTTGGGGTTGGTGGGTCGTGGTCCACTGTAGAGCGAACTCGGTGGGGGTGAGTTCGCCGTGGGCGCTGTGGGGTCGGTTGGCGTTGTAGTCGCGGCGCCAGTCTTCGATGATCACCCGGGCTTCGAGCAAGGAATCGAATCGCCACGCGTTGAGCAGTTCGTCGCGCAGCCGGCCGTTGAACGATTCGACCCAGGCGTTCTGCCAGGGTGAGCCGGGATCGATGAATAATGAAGCAGCGCTGTTGAATCGGCACCAGTCGTTGACGGCGTGAGCCACAAACTCAGGTCCGTTGTCGAAGCGCACGTAGGTCGGTGCGCCGTGGGTGAGGGCCAGGCGGTGCAGCACGTTGACGACGCCGTCGGCGTTGATGGATCGGTCGACCTCGATCGCGAGCGCCTCGCGGGTGAACTCGTCGATGACGTTGAGCATCTTGAGCGTGCGGCCGTCGGCGGTGGTGTCGAATGCGAAGTCCATCGCCCAGATCACGTTAGGCCGGATCGGCGACATCGCCCCAACAACGACGCCGATGCCGGTCAACGGCTTCTTACGGCGACGCTCGGGCACCCGCAGGCCCTCAGCACGCCAGAGTCGGCGGATGCGTTTGTTGTTGACCTGCCAGCCCGCTCGGCGGGCCATTTTGGCTGCTCGGCGCCATCCCCAGCGGGGCCGGTCGGTGGAGAACCGGCGCAGCCAGGCACGCAGCTCAGCCTCCTCGGTGCTGATCGGCGGTGGCGTCAGGCGCATCGTGGAGCGGTGTAGGCCTACCACGGTGCAGGCGCGCCGTTGGGACACCCCGAACCGGTCGCGCAGCATCGTCACGGCGCTGCGCTTGCGGTTCGGGGTTAGAAGTTTCCCGCCGAGATCTCCTTGAGCATGTCGATGTCGAGGGCCTGGTTGGCCACCATTTTCTTGAGCCGGGCGTTCTCGGCTTCCAGTTCCTTGAGCCGCTTGGCGTCGTTGGCTTTCATGCCGCCGTACTGCGCCATCCAGCGATGCCAGGTCGACTCGGCGATCTCCAGGTGACGGCACACCTCGTCGAGTTCCTGGCCCGCCGCCAGCAGCTTGTTGCCCTCGGCGAGCTTGCGGATGATCTGATCCGGGGTGTGCCGGCGGCGCTTCTTCGATGTCATGTCGTTGCCGATTCTTCCTGCCCGAACACTCGAGCAACAGAGTCCCACAACGACTGGACCACTCCGAGGGGCTCACCTCAAGACGTCCAACCCGAAGTGACTGGCCAGCGCCCGCGCAACCGACGTTTTCCCCGTCCCCGGTGGGCCCTCGTAGAGGTGGCCGCGATGCCATGGTATGCAGCGCCGCAGATAGTCCTGCTCGGCGGCCAGGAAGCCCTCCACGTCGGCGATCAGGCGGTCCAGCTGCCCGGCCGCGAGAATCACCGAGTCGATGTCGCGGGACGGCAACTCGTCCAACGTCTGCCAGTCACCCCACTCGGTCAGCATGCGGAACCGGGGCCGGCGCTTCGACTCCCGGCAGCGGACCGCCACCTCTCCGATCTCGCCGATCAGCGCCCGCTGCGCCTCCAACGACGACACCGTGAACACGATCTCGGCGGGCTTCCACCTCTTCCCGCGGTCCTCCTGGTCGCCGTCGGCCACCACCACACGCACCCGATGCCCGCCGATCGACACCGTCTGCTCACGGGAACCGTCGTAGCGCAACCGCACCCGCGGCGGCGGAACGGGCCCATCCTCCGGCATCGGGATGCTGTGATCGTCCCGTTTCGACGTCCACGCCACCAACGCTCGCTGCCGCTCAGACGGCAACAAGCTCAGCACCCACTCGTGCAAGTCGTCGTACACGTCGTCGGTGGACAACACCTTCACCGTGAACGTCGACCGCTCCCGAGCCGCGCCGTGCAGTCGCTTCACCACCGACCAGGCCAGCTGACCGGCAGCCAACCCCATCGCCAGCCGGGGCGCCCGACATCGGCGATACGTCCTGCGCTGCAGGACGCTTCGACGCCCCGAGTCCCCCGCTCGTGTAACACCTCAAGTACCTCCTCGGCCCCCAACAACGCGTCGGCCACCTCATCGGCACGAAATCGTCGGTCAAAAGCCTCGGAGGTGAGTACCGCGATGACACGGGATGCCGACTCGTCACGGCGCCGCAGCTCTGCGGTCACAAGGTTCGCGCGCTCCAACGCGGAAACCAGCTCGGGAACCAACCACCTGGACTGAGCAATGAACTCCGCGTCTGCGTCAGACAGCCCCACAATCTCGGTGATCTGGTGCCCGTATTCCCGCTTGTAGTCGTCGCTGCAGTTGTTGCTGTTGAGCGTCGACTCGTCGGCCGGTCCGTGAATGGCGTACGGGTAGCGGCCGTGGCTGCATGGCATGCCGCCGCCGCAGTCGCACCATTCGTATTGCACACTCCATTCCCCCTCGGTGACACCGGACAACGCACCCTTCGCACGCTGTACGAGGGTGGCCCGATAGCACCAGGCACATTCGGGATCGAACCCAGCGGCGTGGCCGCCGATGTAGCTGCACTGCGGGGTCGTGCCCGCCACTGAGTCAGCCGTCATTTCTTCATCGCCTTGTAGACGCGCTCGCAGTCCGGGCACACCGGCGAACCCGGCTTCGCCGACCTCGTCACCGGGAACGTCTCCCCGCACAACGCCACCACATGAGTGCCCTCAACCGCCGACTGGGCGATCTGGTCTTTCTTCACGTAGTGGAACACCTTCGGGCGGTCACTGTCCGTGTCGGCCGGCACGGTATCCGGGCGGTCCAAGGTTTCGGTGCTCATCACTGCCCCCGAATCGTCTTGGTCATGCACTCCGGGCAGACCTCGCCGTCGTCACCCGAGTACCAGCCGAGCGGCTGGCCGGTGACAGCCTGAAGCGGGCTGTAGTCGTTCGCGTCCTCCGGCGTCCGCTCACGACCGCATATCATGATTCGCACGTCTGAGTTCGTCGTTCGCGCAGCGTCGACACCGCCGAGCCTGACCCCGACCCGAACCACCAGCAAACGGTCGGCTCATCGGACATCGTTCACTCGACAGCTGTCAGCCCGCCGAATTTCTCGGTGAACTCCGAGATGGATCTCACGCGACCTTCGGCTTTCGCGTCGATCGCCGCTTCGTGCGCCCTGCGAGCGGACTCAGGCTCGCGCTGACGGCGGTCGATCCGGACAGCCCGAGCGGCATCGGTGAGATCCTTGGGCAGCGGCCGGAATCCCGACCCGTGGTCGCTGTACATCTTCGTGACCCCGGCGAGCGCGTCGGGCAGGTCGATCTCGTAGCGGGTGATCTGTTCGGCCCACGCCTGCACCGTGGCCCGGTTGGGTTGGGGGAACCACGGGTCGTAGGCGGCGCATTTCGCGAGGGCCTTGGCTGCGGTGTCGTGGGCGTCGTTCACTGTCCGATGGCCTTTCGAGTGTCGGGGTTGGGGTTGCCGAGTTCCGCCCAGCCGAGGACCTTGGCCTCGCCGGGTGCGGTGACGTTGGGGCCGGCGCGCGGAGTCGGGCGGAGGCTCTTGGCGGCGTCGGCGAGCATGTAAGGCAGGAGTCCCGGTCCGCCGTCGCGTTCGTGCCAGAGGCGCAGCGCTTCCCGGACGAGGTGCTCGGGGGCGTCCTCGTTGAGCATCAGGCTGACGCGCAGCCTCAGCTCGGTCAGGACGGCCGGCGGGTAGCTGTTGGCGGGGATGACCTCACGGACGATGGTTGCGGCGGCCGTGGAGGCGACCGGGCGGTGTTGGCGGTCATCTGGCGGTGTGGGTGGCGGCGTATCGGGTTCGCCGCGGAGCTGTTCGGTGAACGACGGCTGTAGCCGCTGCGGCTGTTTCGCGCGGGAAGAACCCCCGCTAGGGGGTTCTTCATGTGTCTCTGTCTCTGTCTCTGTCTCTGCTAGGTTTTCGCTCAGCGTCGCGCTAGCGGGTCGCTTAGCTCCGCGCTTGGCAGGCCGCCTGGCCTTCGCTAGGCCACCCTTCTGACCTGCCGCCTTGTTGCGCTCAGACCTGGCCTCGACCTCTGCCCTAGTGTCCTGATGATAGGCGTAATCATGTATGATCCAACCCTTTTCAACCTCGATCAGGGACGGATTCTCGTCATCGTTGTGGCAGAGTTCTTGCAAAACGTCTAGCCCCCACCTAGCGACCGCGTAGCGACGCGCTAGCAACCCGTCAGACAGCTGTTCCCGGGACCACAACGTCGCCTCGACAAGGCACCGAAACGCCGCATCCGACAGGATCGCGATCTTCTGGTTGTTCGGCATATCTAGCGTGAACTTGCCGTAGAGACGACGGTCCTTCTGCGCCACTACTCGGCGACCTCTCGCGCGATCGCGCAGTCGGGATGATAAGACTGAGGCATGCGACGCGGGCCCGAGATCTGCCGCCGCGCAATGGCACCAACACGGAACTTGTTCAGGCCGTACGGCGCAGCGATCGACCGGTAGCTTTGTTGACTGGGGGCGTAGCGTTCGTCACGGCGACGTACCCCAAGGGACGTCGAACCCACCCCGAATGAATCCGGAGAGCCTGCAACAAGACACACATCCGGACGATGTGACCGACTGTTGTCGCACCGGCGAGTGCTCGAAGCCATCAGGCCGCGGCCTCCCAGGGGGGATCTCACGAACTCACCCGAACGACACGGCTATGAATCTGTTGCGTGACCGGGTCAGTAGTGACCTCGTAGACACCCGGAGATGGCAGCCCGGGGCCTCCGGACGACAGATGGCCGCGCCAAGAGCGCGGCTCCTCGGCCGAAGGGTCCGGATGCCAGACGTGAGTGGTGCGAAGCTCGTTGTCCAGGATCCAGGCGCTGGTCCGCACCCGGCGGCCATCGGTATAGAGATTCGGATGTCCGAACCTGCCGGCCAGCGCTTCGATCTCATCAACCATGGCGTGCACCGCGTCGAGCTCGGCGTCGTGGTCACCGTCGCAGCAAGAGCCAGAGATCGAGTCGACCGGGAACTCGGACGTGTAGCGGGCGAGCGCGGCCGCGTACTTCAAGGCGTCGGCTGCGGTGACGGCCGCATTTGTGCTGGGCGTTTCGGAATCGGGCATGGGGATGGTTCGCTTTCGGTAGGTGGGTCTCTTCCTATTTCGGGCATAAAAAATCCCCGGAACTCGCCGGGGTGCATCCAGTTGCGCTGTTGAATCGTCAGGCGGCGCCACCGCCTATCGTCATCGACTCCAGAAGCGCTGCGGCGTCATCCGCATCAACGCGAATTGCCCTCGCCCCCACGCGATATGCTCGAAGTCGGCCCTCTGCGATCCACCTACGGACCGTGTGGTGGGTGACGCCGAACGCCTCGGCGGTCTCTTTCAAGGTTTTCAGTTTCTTAGCCATCGCCGACCTTCCCATTTCTTTCGAACCTTGCGTTTGGAAACGAGAAACGCCCCCTTCGCCAATAAACATCGGCGGGGAGCGCTTCGAGTGATTGCCAACTAACTCGCGGCTAGCGGACAGCAATCATCGCAACTTGTTGACTCTCGTTCCGGTGCCGTGGAACCACCATCTGCTACCTACTCCGGCGACGTCGTTACGCCGGGACCCCAAGGACAAACGCCAATTTGGGCATACGTTGTCAATAGCTCCGAGACGGACTCAACGTTAGCACACGTGTGCGACGTCGAGCGCACGTGTGCCAAATTAAGCGCGTTTGCGCAGCGACTATCCGCTGCTGTGTCTGGCTGATCGCCTCGGCGCTCGTGGTTCCGCCGGATGTCTGGTGACCGAAGGGCTGCCGTTGCGTGCGCCCGATTGTGGATCCGGTACGAAAATCGACAGTAGCAGGGCGCTGCGCAGTCGTGCACCCTTCTGTGTCGTCGGGGGCGTTCAAAAGCCCACGTCCCAGACCCCCTGAGCATGGCCAAGGCGTAGCGGGACAGGTGGTAGTGCTCGATCCGGCGGCGCGCGCCGCTGCCGGTGTTGACCCATTTTCGCGGCGCCGGGAATTTGCTCTGCCACGATGTATCCGGCGTTGTGGGCGGCGACCTTGGCGCGTCCGATCGCATCGGCGAAGCGCTCCCACCGCTCATAGCCCAGCAGAGGCATGAGGTCGCGGGCCGAACCTTCGCGGATCACCGCGGCCCGGGCCGCCCGATCTGGGTGGTATCCGCTGCTGGCGTGGGATGACATCGACGACCCCGCACACACCCCCCATGTTGGAGTTCGACTCCCTCTCTCAAAGTCTGGTCAGCTTCCCGCTGCGAGTTGTGAAAGTGCCTCAGCGATAGCAGCATCCCGGCCCGTCACCAAGCCCTGGTAGATCAGGCTCGCCTTGACGGTGCTGTGGCCGAGCCGCGCCATGGACTCCGACAGATTGGCGACCCGCGCTGTCTGCGTGCCAGCGAAGTGGCGCAGGTCATGCACACGGACACCCTTCCGACCGATCGCCTCCAACGCATCGGCGAAGTACTCGCGGCTAAACACCCGGTCGTTCATGTGACCCCCGCGCGCAGCCGGGAACAGCAGGGCTTCAGGGTTCCGGCCCACGTTGGACTCCAGGTGCTCGGTCAAGTCCGCACGGACATGCGGCGGAATCACAACGGTGCGACCCTTCCCGCTCTTCGGAGTGTCGACGCGATACACCCCGTCCCGCCGCGTGACTGCACGAGACACGTACAACACCTCGCTGCCCTCGCCGACGTCCTTGCGACGCAGCTCCGACACCTCACCCCAACGCACGCCACACCAAGCCGCCAGAAGCACCAGACATCGGAGCCGCTGCGGTTCGATGGCATCGGCGAGGGCTGCGACTTCGGGCACGGCGAGGATCACCGGCTCCCGGCGGCGCGGAGGGTTCATCGCTCGCGGAATGTTGCACGGGTTCGACGGGAGAAGCCCGTCCGCGACGGCCGTCGAACACACGGCGTGCAGCAGCCCATAAGCGTGGCTGTTGCGGCGAGGGTGGTCCGTACCGAGTCCCGCGTACCAAGAACGCACCACCTCACCGGTCAGGTTCTTCAGCGCCAGGCCACCCAGCCGCGACTCGATGTGAAGCCGGAAGATGTCGCGGTAGGCCGATCGGGTCCGTGGCTTGACGTTTCGGTGCTCGATCCATTTCGACGCGTAGTCCCCCAGCGTGACAGCTTTCGCCTTCACTTCCGCAGCCCGTTGCGCCGGCGGGGTCCAGGTATCGAGCTCGATCTTGCGCCGTTCCTGTGACAGCCATCCCTCGGCATCGATTCGGGCGCCGAACGTGGTTGGCGCCTTGTGCCGAACCAGATCGGGACCGACGTACGACGCCTGATAACGCTTGCTCGGGAGTTGCCGGATCCAGCCCCACCCTCGATGCCCCTTCTTGCCGACCACGTGAGCAGACTACTGGCCGCTGCCGTGCTATTCGCGTGTTATCCGCGTGTCATCTCCGGCTTTGTCCTACGAACTCCTGCAACTAGTGTAGGTTCACCATCACAGCAGGTAACCGGCCATTTGCGCTGGTCCTGGAAGAACTGGGCAACCATCGGAGCAGCTAATTCGAATCCTGCCGGGGGCACCCCACACAACCTGGTCTGACAGGTGACGCTGACGCTGGATCGCCAGTCCGATGTCCCGGCGAGGCTCGGGAATCGCTCAGTAGGCGCCGTCGCCCATCACCACGACACGCAGCGTCTTGACGATGATGGCCAGGTCCAGTGCCATCGACCAGTTCTCCACATAGGACATGTCGAGCCGGATGGAGTCCTCGACCGACAGATCGGAGCGACCGCTGACCTGCCAGAGCCCGGTGATGCCGGGGCGGACGAACAGCCGGGTGCCCATCAGGTCGTCGTAGGACTCGACCTCTCGCTGGACCTGGGGGCGCGGCCCGACGACGCTCATGTCGCCTTTGAGGACGTTGAGGAACTGCGGCAGCTCGTCGATGCTGAATTTGCGCATGATCCGGCCGGCGGGAGTGACCCGCGGATCGTCTTTGACCTTGAAGAACAGCGCGTCGGCGCCGGCCGCCCGCATCAGCGCGGCATGCTGGGCCTCGGCATCGACGTACATCGAGCGGAACTTGTACATCCGGAAGGTGCGCCCGTCCATGCCGATCCGTTCGGCGCAGTAGAGGATCGGCCCCGGACTCGCGAGCTTGACCGCCACGGCGGCGGCGATCATCACCGGGGCCACCACCAGCATCGCGCCCAGCGCGAAGGTGATGTCGAACCCCCGCTTGGACCACGAGTTCGCGCGATCGTATTGGGGCCGCTCCACATACAGCACCGCCATGTGGCCCACCGGCTGACAGGTGATGCGGTTGTCGGCGGTGTCGATCAGCCCCGCGGTGAGGATCAGGTCGACGCCCAGCGCCTCCAGGTCCCACATCAGTCGGCGCGTCTCAGCGGCTCCCAGCCGCTGGGTCGGCGCGACGGCGACCGTGTCGGCTCCGGTCATCTTCACCGCATCGACGATGGTCGTGTCGGTGCCGACGATCGGTATCGGTGCGCCCGCGACGTCGAGGGCGGGTGTCTCGGCACTCGGCCCTCGGGGTGTGCAGATCCCGACCACCCGGAATCCCATTCTGTGCTCGCCGGCAAAGTTCTCGGCGATGCTGGCGGCCAGCGGTTCGCTCCCGACGACGAGCACCGAGGTCTGCGACCTCCCGTTGCTGCGCGCCCACGCCGCCAAGACCCGCCACATTCCCCGGCTGAGCAGCAGGCCGACCAGACCGATGGACAGCGAGATGGCCAGGTAGGCGCGGTCGAAGTCGACGTTGAGAACGAACGCGAAGAAGATCGACAGCACCCCGAAGAACATGAAGGTCGCCGAGACCGCCCGGCGGTACTCCTCCACACCCCGACCGAGGATGCGCGGGGCCCGACCGTTGACGAACCCCAGCAGCGCCATCCACAGGACCACCAGGGCGATCGACACGGCCGTGTAGTCGATGCCGGCGCGCAGTTCCCAGTCCAAGTCAGTGGTGTCGCCGATCCGTTCGAACCGGATGATCTGCGCGGTGAAGACGGCCACGCAAATGACAACGAGGTCGCTGAAAAACACCTTCTTTGCATATGTGGCCTGCCAGCGTTCCCGGGTGGAGCGGAAGGTACGACGGACCCGGTGCAGCGGCGGCACCACTCGAGGGAGGCGCCCAGACGCCAACGTCCCACGCGGGGGCGGCGAAGACACCTGCTCATCGGAGACAAATGAAGACACCGTGGGTTGCCACTTCCAGCAATAGTCGTTGAGGTAGCCCGCCACAACGGCATGCTCGAACCGGACGCTAGCACACGTTTGCGATCGCAACAGCGCAGGAACCGAAGTGTCACTATGTTTGCTGGCAGATGTGCGGCAACCTGTTTTGCCGGGGTCGGCCACCGCCCCCGCCGCAGCGCTTTGCCAGGCTGTTAGCTCGGCAAACGCCGGGATCGCCCGACCGTCACCGGGGCCACGGCCCCGGCCGGGCGAGCGGCCTGGATGTCGGTGGCTGTCAGTTGCGATCGGGATTGTCGCGCCGCGCGCTGAACGACACGCTCACCGCGTCGGCGACCTTCATCGCGCCGAGGAACATCGAGTACGGCTTGAGCCCGAAATCGGAATGCCGAACCTCGGTCCGAGCAGACAGCTGCCACTGCTCACCGGCATCGGTCACCTGCAGGTCGACCACTTGCGGACGCGCGGTGCCGCAGATCTCCAACGTCCCGGCGATGCGGTATCCGCCCTCGGTGGCCGCGATGTCGGCGGATCGGAAGCAGATCTCGGGGAACTTGCCGGCCTTCAGCACCCCCAGAGCGTTCGAGCGGGCCAGCGTCTTCTCCGGACCCGACAGCCCCTTCACCCCGCCTTCACCGTGCACGACCTCGAGCGAGTCCACCTGCACCGTCAGCTCCAACTCGGTGGGCTGCCCGTGCGCCCAGTGCAGCACCGCCTGCCAGTCACCGACCGCGATGGTCAGCCGGTGCCCCATGGCGGCCGCTCTCCCGGTCACTCCGGTTTCCAGCTGCAACTCGCTGTCGGAGGCGTCGAAGTTCCACACCGTGTCCGTCATGCACCGAATCTAACGGCACCCCGGCTCCGCGCACGTGGGCTTCACCGCGGTCGCGGTTGGTCCCCGTCCAGACACCGACAGCCGGTAAGGTCGGCTCTCCCCCGACACCCCAAGCAAGGAGGGTGACCGTGAGCACGCTGTCGGCCGATCTGCGGACGCTGAGCCATGAGGCGTTCCTGTACTTCTATCCGCTGGTGACGATGGACGTCACGCGACTGCAGTCCCTCAACGGGGCCACCTCGATGTCCGCGCCACCCAATGTCTTCAACCACATCCGCGCCTACCCCGACGCCAACTTCCGGGCGGTGGTGCGGCCCAATTTCGACACGCTGTACTCCTCGGCCTGGCTGGACCTCACCGAAGGGCCGGTCACGATGACGGTCCCGGACACCGCAGACCGCTACTTCATGCTGCCGATGCTGGACATGTGGACCGACGTGTTCGCCAACCCCGGCAAACGCACCTCTGGCACCGGCGCGCAGGAGTACCTCATCGTCGGACCCGGCCACACCGGGTCGCTGCCGCCCGATGTCGAGGTCATCACCGCCCCCACCCCCTATGTGTGGATCATCGGCCGCACCCAGACCAACGGCCCGTCCGACTATCCGGCGGTGCACGCCGTGCAGGACGGATACCTGCTCACGCCCACAGTCCAGACCCCGTTCACCAGAGACCCCAGCTACGACAGCACCACCGAGCCGATGCGCGTCGTCAACGAGATGCCGGCCACGGACTTCCTCGCATACGCCGCTGACCTGCTGGCGGTCAACCCGCCACATCCGACCGACTTCTCGATCCTCGCCCGGCTGGCCAACCTCGGCATCGAGGAAGGCAAACCCTTTGACGCAGCGCGGTTCTCGGCCGACGAGCTCGCCGAGATCGAGGCGGGCAGGCAGGACGCTCTGGCAGCACTGCCGGCCGCCACACCGAGGATGGGCACGATCACCAACGGCTGGATGACGCTGAATGAGGGCATGGGCGTCTACGGCAACGCCTATCTGCGCCGCGCCGTCATCACCCTGATCGGGCTGGGAGCCAACCCGCCCGAGGACGCCGTGTACCCGATCGTGCTGGCCGACAGCGCGGGAGCGCCGCTGACCGGCGACAACGACTACGTGCTTCATTTCGATGCCGGCGCGCTGCCGCCGGTCGACGCGTTCTGGTCGGTGACCATGTACGACGAAGAGGGTTTTCCGAGCGCCAACGAGCTGGACCGATTCGCCCTCGGTGACCGCGACGACCTGACCTACAACCCCGACGGGTCCCTGGATCTGTTCCTGCAGCACGCCAACCCCGGCCCCGATAAGGTGTCCAACTGGCTGCCCGCACCGCTGGGGACCCTCGGCGTAACGATGCGCCTGTATGCACCGCGGCGCGAGATCCTCGACGGGCTCTGGCACCCGCCGGCGGTCGTCAGGGTTTAGAGCGTCAGCGCGGTGCCGGTCTCGCGTTCGGCGAACTCCCACAGCCGGCGGGCGTCGGCGTAGTCACACGCGTTCGCGGTGCGGCCGCTGAGCGTCGGGCCGCCCTTGAACCCGAAGCGGCCGTTGATGCCGACGTAGCTGCCCGGCGGGATGGGCTCGGTTAGGCAGTACAGCGTGGGCGCGGCGCCGGCGTCGATGTCGTTGCCGATCCGGTTGGCCGCCGCGGTGGCCACCGAGTTGAACGCCGACATGATCGGGGTGTCGGACACATTCGCCAGGTTCGACGCCACCCAGCCCGGATGGGTCAGGTACGTGCTCACCGACGACCCGGATTCCCGCAGCCGCCGGTCGAGTTCGAGTCCCCACAGCATCACCGCGAGCTTCGAGCGGGCGTAGGCCGGGAACGACGACCACTTTCGGGTGCGTAGGTGCGGATCGTCGAAGGCTATCGACGCGCGCTTGTGGGCGTCGGACCCGACGTTGACGATCTTCGACCGGACCCTGCTGAACAGCAGGTTGGTCAGCGCGAACGGGCCGAGAAAGTTGGTTCCCAGCGTCATCTCGAAACCGTCGACGGTGTCGCTGCGATGCTGGGCGACCAGACCGGCGTTGTTGACCAGGATGTCCACCTCGCCGTCGAACAGGCCGGGAAAGGCGCGCACCGACGCCTGGTCGGCGAGGTCGAGCTTGACCACCTCCGTGTCGCCACCCATCCCGGCGGCCCGCTGCGCCCCCAGCTCGAGGTTGCGCACCGCCAGAATCACGTGGGCACCGGCTCTGGCCAGCGCCGTCGCGGTCGCCAGCCCGACGCCGTTGGTGGCGCCGGTGACGATCGCCCGCGTGCCGGTCATGTCGCCGAGTCGGTTCACCGACCATTCGGAAGTCATCGTGCGAGGCTAGCGCTGCACCGGCTGGCCCAAAACGTTGACATGACACTTTTTCGCTGGTTGTCTACCGCCGTGAGCGACGCCGCCCGCGAGATCGAGAACCTCGTGTACACCTACGCCGAGCGCATCGACGCGGGTGACCTGGACGGAGTCGCCGCGCTGTTCGCGCACGGCCGGATCTGCGGGATGGAAGACGGCCCACCGGAGACCGTGTTCGAAGGCACGACGCGGGTCCGGCAGATGTACGACCTGGCCACCCGCCTCTACGACGACGGCACCCCCAAGACCAGGCACTTCACCACCAACGTGCGGATCACCGTCGACGAGAGCGCGGGTACCGCGCAGGGCAGTGCCTACTACTGCGTCACGCAGGCCACGGCGGAGTTGCCCCTGCAGGTGATCGTGACCGGCCACTACCGCGACACCTTTCACCGGGTCGACGGTGTGTGGTGGTTCGACACCCGGATCATGTTCGTCGACCAGGTCGGCGACACCAGCCATCACCTGAAGTTCTGACCGCCGTGGCCGCCCCCTTCGATGCCGCGGCGCTGCTGAGTGCCGCGCAGCAGAAGGAGGGGCTGACCGACTGGGGTCCGCTGCCGTTCGCCGAACCGCTGGGTGTGCTGGCGCAGGACTACTCGCGCGCCGCTCTCAACGATGTCGGCGTGCACATCCTGCGGTCGGGTCTGCTGCACAGCCTGCGAATGAGACTCCGTGCGCAGGAGTGGATCAACCGCCATCCCGAGATCACCCGGGAGGTGATCGCCGCGCCGATCGTCATCGTCGGGATGATGCGCAGCGGTACCACCCTGCTGCAGCGGCTCCTGGCCGCCGACAACCGGTTCCACTGCGCCTATGGCTGGGAGGTCGTCGAAGTCGCACCCCGCCTCGACCACGACTGGTCCAGCGCGGAGGACCCGCGCATCGCCATCAGCGAGAAGCGCGAAGCGGTCTCGCGCGAGCTGGCCCCCGAGTTGTTCGCCATCCACCCGATGTATGCGCGCGAGGCCGAGGAGGAGATCGTCTTCCTCTCCGACGCGTTCCTGTCCCACGTGCCCGAATCCGGCGCCCACCTGCCCGTCTACCGGTCGTGGATCGACGGTCAGGACTTCACCCCGGCATACGACTATCTGTATCGGATGCTGCAGTTCCTGCAGTGGCAGAAGCAGCGGGCGGGGCACGGAGATCCCGGCGCCCGTCGCTGGGTGCTCAAATCCCCGGCCCACCTCGGCTATCTCGACACCCTGCGGGCCCGGTTTCCCGATCTGCACCTGGTGCACATGCATCGCGATCCGCGCGAGACGATCCCGTCGGGCGCCGGCCTGAACGCCACGCTGCACGCCATGCACGCCGACGGGGTGGACCGTCACCGGGTGGGTGCGCAGTGGCTGCAACGGATGGGCTGGGCCAACGACCGTGCGATGAGGGCCCGCGACGGCTGGTCCGATGAGGCCGCCCGGTGCACCGACATCGAATTCGCCGACGCCGTCGCCGATCCGATCGGCCAGGTCGCCCGGGTGTACGACGCGATCGGTGTGCCTCTGACGCGCGACGCCGAAGCGGCGATGCGTCGCTGGCTGATCGAGCGGCCCCGCGAACCTGCCCGGGCGCCTTACGGATCCGGGGATTTCGGGCTGACAGACGACCGCATCGCCGAACGCTTCACGGCGTACAACGCCCGGTTCCGCGCTGCTGCCGCAACCACCTCGAGGAGGATCTGATGTCACCCGCAAGCCAGGAGGACGTTCATGGCTGAGTTCACCGGCGATCCGGTGGCGACCGCGTCACAACACCGACAAGAGCTCGCTGCGCTGGCTCTCACCGACCACCCGACCGTGCAGGCCGCCTACCGCAGCGTGGCCGAAACCTGGCTGAGCCGGGCCAAGCCGTCGCAGGCCATGCGCGAGCGTTTCGACGACGCCTTCGCCGAAGTGATGTTCTCCGCGGCGGTGTGGTCGTCCAATCAGGACAAACTCCGCCCCGAGGTCAGCTGCATCACCCGCTTGAGCCATCCGGTCGCGGGCCACCCGATTCCCGGATCACGCTGGGGCATCGACAATCCGGACAGCGTCTACCGGGTCATCCCGATTTCCGGCGACGAGCGTTATGAGATCCGCGGGCGGGTCGGCGCCAACCGGATGACCGAGAACTACTTCACTCTCTGGAACGGCGACATGGGAACCGTCGCCGTCCTCAACGGGCGCACCATGGCCGTTGAGGACGACGGCTCGTTCACCATCACCGTCGACTCCGCCCCGGCGAACGGGCGGCCCAACCACGTGCAGAGCACGGCAGAGGCGCACGAGTTCTACATCCGCGATGTGCTGCTGCACTGGGACCGCGACGACCCCAACCACCTGTCAGTGCGGCGGCTGGGTGCCGAACCGGGCACTGCGCCGCGCACACTCGACGAACAGGCCGATGCGACCGCGGCGATGATGGCGCACTTCGCCAACTTCACCGGAAAGCTCAGCCACGGCATCTACAAGATGCCGGCCAACCAGTTCAACCTCGCCTGGTCGGCCGACAAGGTGGGGGCGATGCGCAATCAGGTCTACGTGATGGGCCGGTTCGACCTGAAGCCCGGCGAGGCGTTCGTCGTCGACGTCAGCGACGGCGGCGCCGAATACTTCACCGTTCCGCTGAGCAACATCTGGGGCACCACGCTCGAGATCTGCGACCGCACCGGCAGCCTCAACAAGGCACAGTCGGTGCCCAACGAGGACGGCACCTACACCTACGTGATCTCACCCACCGACCCCGGCGTCGCGAACTGGATCGACTCCGACGGACTGCGTGAGGGCATCCTGACCCTGCGGATGGCCGAGTTCGGCGAGCACGGCCCTCGGGAGGACCTGGGCGCACACGGGCGGGTGGTCGCTCTGGACGAATTGGAGAAGACGGTGCCCACCCTGAAACGGGTGTCGGCCCGGGAACGGGCCACCGAGCTGGCCGAACGTCGCGCGGCGTACCTGCGTCGGCTTCCGGAGAGGATCTGACATGGCGCGTTGGTTGATCACCGGCTGTTCCACCGGAATCGGACGCGAGATCGCCCGCGCCGCATTGCAGGCCGGCCATTCGGTGGTGGTGACGGCTCGCCGCACCGAATCGGTCGCCGACCTCGCCGGCGAGTTCGGTGGCCGTGCGGTGACCGTCGCGCTCGACGTCACCGACAAGGACCAGATCGCCGCCGCGGTCCGGGCCGCGTCCGACTCGTTCGGCGGCATCGACGTGCTGGTCAACAACGCCGGCAACGGCTATCTGTCCGCCATCGAGGAGGGTGAGGACGAGCAGGTCCGAAAGCTGTTCGACACCAACTATTTCGGCGTCGTCGACATGATCAAGGCGGCGCTGCCCGGCATGCGGGCCGCCAGATCGGGGCACATCGTGAACATCTCGTCGATGACCGGCCTGGTGGCCAACCCGCCCAACGCGTACTACTCGTCGACCAAGTTCGCGCTCGAGGCGCTGACCGAGGCGCTGGCACAGGAGGTCGCGCCGTTCGGCATCAAGGTGACCGCGATCGAGCCCGGCGCGTTCCGTACCGACTGGGCGGCCAGGTCGATGTGGGAGTCCGAGACGCCGATCAGCGACTACGACGACAGTGTCGGCTCACGAAAGACGCTGATCAAGGAGTTCGCCGACCATCTGCCGGGCGACCCCCGCAAGGTCGCCGAGGCGGTGCTGATGGTGGCCGCCCTCGACGAACCTCCGTTGCGGCTACTGCTCGGGCGTGACGTGCTGAAAGCCGTGCGGGACAAGCTCGCCGCGTTCTCGGCGTCGATCGACGAGTGGGAAGCGGTCACCAAAGACGTCGAGTTCCCGCCGCGGACGCGAGGAGCGAAAGCACCGGGGATTGAAGATGGGTGACCTCGACGGCCAGGTTGCGCTCGTCACCGGTGCCGCGCGCGGCATGGGGCGCGCGCACGCGGTGCAGCTTGCCGGCAACGGCGCTGACATCATCGCGCTCGACATCTGCTCCGGGTTCGACTTCACCGACTACCCCGGCGCCACCCCCGACGATCTCGACGAGACCACCAGACTCGTCGAGGCCCGGGGCCGCCGCGTCCTCGCCCGCCAAACCGACGTGCGCGATGCCGACGCTGTCGATGCCGCGGTCGCAGAAGGTCTCCAGGAGTTCGGCCGGCTCGACATCGTCATCGCCAACGCGGGCGTGATCCGGGTGACCGACAGCGCCGAACGCCGCCGGGACTTCCGCGAGATCATCGAGGTCAACCTGATCGGGGCGTGGAACACCGTCGACGCCGCGATACCGGCCCTGATCGGGGGCGGTCGCGGCGGGTCGATCGTGCTGACGAGTTCCACCCAGGGGCTGCGGGCCTCCGACACCAACCGGGCCGGGCTGCAGGCCTACGCCGCGTCCAAACGCGCCCTGGTCGCCCTGATGCAGGGGTGGGCGCGCCAGCTGGCGCCGCACTCGATCCGGGTGAACACCATCCACCCCAGCGGTGTGGCCACCGACATGGTCATGAACGAGTCGACGATGGCGCTGGCCGCCGCCGCCGATCCGTGGCTGATGGCCCAGCAGAACGCGCTGCCGATCGCGCTGGTTCAACCCGAAGACATCGCCGTTGCGGTGGCCTGGCTGGTCTCCGAGGCGGGCAGGTTCATCACCGGCACCTGCTGGCCGCTCGACGCGGGGTTCACCCTGCGCAGTTAGTCGCTGACCAGCCGGTTTGACCGGCGTCGAGATATACCCGTGCCAGCCGACCAACCGGGTGGTTAGTCTGGCACTAGATCCACCCACCGGACCAGGAGGCCGCCATGCAGCTGGCGCTGACACCCGAGGAAGCCGCGTTCCGCGACGAGCTTCGGACGTTCTTCCGCACCGAGATCCCCGCCGAGATCCGGGAACGCAGCCGCAAGGGCGGCGAGATCGACCGCGACGACATCGTCACCACCCACAAGATCCTCCACGAGCACGGGCTGGCGGTGCCGAACTGGCCGGTCGAGTGGGGCGGCAAGGACTGGACACCCACCCAGAAGCAGATCTGGCTGGACGAGATGCAGCTGGCCAGCGTGCCCGAGCCACTGACGTTCAATGCCAGCATGGTCGGCCCGGTGGTCGCCGAATTCGGGTCCCAGGAGCTCAAGGAGCGATTCCTGCCCCCCACCGCCGCGCTGGACATCTGGTGGTGCCAGGGCTTCTCCGAACCCGAAGCCGGCTCGGACCTGGCGTCGCTGCGGACCACCGCGCTGCGCGACGGCGACAGCTACGTCGTCAACGGCCAGAAGACCTGGACCACGCTGGGCCAGTACGCCGACTGGATCTTCTGCCTGGTCCGCACCGACCCCAACGCCCCGAAGAAACAGGCCGGCATCTCGTTCCTGCTCTTCGACATGAACACCCCCGGCATCACGCTGCGGCCGATCAAACTCATCGACGGCAGCTTCGAGGTCAACGAGGTCTTCTTCGAAGACGTCCGGGTGCCCGCCGACCAGCTCGTCGGCGAGGAGAACCAGGGCTGGAGCTACGCCAAGTTCCTCCTGGGCAACGAACGCACCGGCATCGCCCAGGTCGGGCGCACCAAGCTGCGGCTCTCCGACGTCAAGGCGCGGGCCAAAGCCAGCGGACTGCTCGACGATCCGCTGTTCGCCGCCCGGCTCGCCGAGGCCGAGAACGACATCCTGGCCCTCGAACTCACCCAGATGCGGGTCACCTCGAGCTCGGAGGGCGGCAAACCCAACCCGGCGTCCTCGGTGCTGAAACTGCGCGGCAGCCAACTGCAGCAGCTCGCCACCGAGCTGATGGTCGAGGTCGCCGGCGCCGACGCGCTGCCGTTCGAGGCGGGGACGGCGATCACCTCACCCGAGTGGGCACAGCACAGCGCACCGCACTATCTGAACTACCGCAAGACCTCGATCTACGGCGGCAGCAACGAGGTCCAGCGCACCATCATCTCGTCAACCATCCTCGGAGTGTGAGCGCCACCATGGATTTTCAACTCAGCGAAGAGCAGGTCCTGCTGCGGGACACCACCCGGGAGGTGGTGTCCCGCACCTACGACATCGAACACCGGCTCAAAGTCCTCGACAGTGAACTCGGTTGGAGCCGCGACGTCTGGAGCCAGCTCGCCGAGATCGGCATCCTGGGATTGGGTTTCGAGGAAGACGCGGGCGGCCAGATCGAGATCCAGGCCGCGCTGACCGAGATCGGCCGCCGCCTGGCCCCCGAGCCCGTGGTGCACGCCGCGCTGGGGCCGGGCTCGCTGATCGCCGAGGTGGGCACCGCCGAGCAGCGGGCGCTGCTCGACGAGGTGGCCGCCGGGGAACGGCTGCTGGCGTTCGCGCATTCCGAGCCGGGGATGCGCCTGCCAGCCGGCCAGGTCGCGACGAAGGCTGTCCGCCAGGGTGATTCGTGGGCGCTGACCGGGTGCAAGAATCCCGTTCTGGCCGGCGACTGCGCGGACACACTGGTGGTCAGCGCCGCGCTGCCCGACGGCGGCACCGGGGTGTTCCTCGTCGATGCCGGCGCTGTGCGCCGGGAGCCCTACCGCACGTTCGACGGTCAGCGCGGAGCCCAGCTCGACCTGGACGCGGTGTCCGCCCAGCCCCTCGGTGAGGCCGTCGACGCCTCCGCCGCCATCAGCCATGCGCTGGTTCGCATCTCCTCGGCCCTGTGCGCCGAAGCACTCGGGGCGATGGAGGAAGCGCTGCGGCTGACCACCGAATACCTCACCCAGCGCAAGCAGTTCGGCGTCACGCTCAACACGTTCCAAACGCTGACCCAGCGCGCCGCGGACATGTACGTCTCACTCGAGCTGGCCCGCAGTATGACGCTGTATGCGGCCATGTCGATCGCCGACGGCAACCTGGACCCGACGATCGCCGCGCGGGCCAAGCTGCAGATCGGTCGCTCGGGACGGCACATCAGCCAGGAGGCCATTCAGCTGCACGGCGGCATCGGCGTCACGGCCGAGTACCCGGTGGGCCACTACGCGGCCCGGCTGACCGCGATCGAGAACACGCTGGGGTCCTCGCAGGATCAGCTGCACGTGCTCATCGGCCATCTCGACGACTACGAGGTCGTGACGGTCTAGGCGCTACCGGCCCTGGCTCTCCAACCAGGCGGCGATCCGGTCGGCCACGGCGCTCCACTGTGGTTCGAGCATCATGTCGTGGGCCATGGCCGGGAAGATCTCGGCCTCGGTTCCGTACACCTCACCGGTGCGACGGACCTCGCGCACCGAGACGATGACGTCGTTCTCCGCCCCGAGAACCAGCATGGGCACCGACGCCACCCGTTTCGTCCTGACCAGGTCAAGCATCACCATGTCCAGGTAGGCCAGGTAGGACTCGTCCTGCAGGCGGCGCTGAAACCCGACGACGTCGGCGTCGGGAGTGGCCGCGGAGAGGAACAGCTGACGCGCGAGGTCCGGGGTGGCGACCATCGGCCCCAAGCGGAGCTCGGCATTGGCCTTGAGGAACGGCATCGGGTGGTGCCGCGCGGTGCGCAGCGTCGCCCCCAGCGCACCGGCCGGCGGGATCGCCGCGAGCAGAACCGCTCCGGCGCACCGCCGGCGCTCGAGGAACTTCTGGACGACGAAACCGCCCATCGAGTGGCCAACCAGGACCGGCGGCACCGGCAGCGAATCGACCAGCCCGATCAGATCGTCCACGTAGTCGCGAATCCGAGTCCGGCGCAACCGCTCGATTCCAGGGCTTCCGGCGTGCCCCCGCAGACTGGGCGCCAAGCATGCGTAGCCGCGCTCGGCGAAATAGTCCAGAAAGTGCTCGTCCCAGCACCAGGCGCCGTGCCAGGCGCCGTGCACGAACAGCAACGGGGTCGAATGATCTTCGGCGGCCGACCCTTTCGAGATGATCTCCAGCACGTGCGCCTCCTCGTCCTCGAGTCCTCGTCAGAAACCGATGGGGCCCGGCGCCAACCGGGCCGTCACGTCGCCGATCATCGTCTCGTCGTACGGGTTGGCCACCAGCGGATCGCCGCCGGCGGCGAGGTCGAGCCCGTCGAAGCGCACCCAGATGGTGTTGGGGCTGGTGGTCAGCTCGAAGAAGTAGACGCGATTGGTCAGATCACAGACGGTGCGGTATTCGGTGTTGTAGACGCCGAATTCGCCATAGGGCGCCCCGAACGGCACCGAAACGTTGCGCATCACCGCCATCACCCCGGCGACCGCCTGGCGTTCGTTCGCAGGATCGGGAAGCAGCGCGGAATAGTATGCCGCGCGCTGGAACCGGTCGACGGCGTTGACGTTGCCGGGCAACGGCATGTCCCGGGACGGGTGGGAGAAGTCCTGCGCGGCCAGCAGCGCCAGCTGCTCGTCATAGCTGGGATCGTTGGTCATCAAGGTGAACTGGCGGCCGTGATGGATCACCGGGTTGCCGTGGTCGAACTCGATGATCGCCGAGTCGCCCGTCACGTCCTCCAACGCGAGGTGGATCGTCGCGTCGTGACCGTGCGCGCCGACCATCACCACGTCGATTCCGTCCATCAACGCCAGCGCTTCGTCCACGGTGGCGGCCTGATCGAGCAGGTACTGCAGCCACATGCCCGCGTGTACGCCGGGCTCGGCGGGGTTACGCAGTCCGAAGTCGGTGGATTTCAGGTACAGCCCGTGCCCGGCCAGGCCCTTCTCGTTGAACCCGTCGATGCCGCCCAGCCCGTAGACCGTGGTGACCAGGCTGGTGTAGCGGCTGGTCCAGCGCAGCGGATTGCGCGGAACGACGTCGACGCCGGCCAGTGCGCCGCCATCGCGTGCGCGGCCCGCTGGGAACGCCACGATCAGCGGTTCGGTAGATTCCGGCCAGTCCATGCTGCGACCGGTCAGTACCGCAAGGTCATTGGAGTTCCACAACACGCGGGTGCACACGGCCCTAAACACTAGGCCAGACACGGCGCCGCCCCACCGGGTTCCCGATGCCGAGCGTCCGCTTGTTGACGAAAAATCGACGAATTTGGTCACAATGCGTACTCCCGCGACCGGCCGGCGGGCCCCGCTCAGTACGCGTCGTGCAACCGGATCCACTCGTAGGGCGGCTGCTGCGGCCAGCCCTGCGGTGAGTTCTCCCAGGTCTCCTGGCGTCCGTACGGCGTGAGGTCGAGCAGGTCGAACACCACCATGAAGGGTTCCTCGCCGCGGTCGAACGTCTGCCAGGTGTGGAACACCCGATCACCGTCGCGCAGGAACACGCTGATCGAGTGCCGCTCCTGTCCGTCGACTGTGACGTGGAAGTCGTCGTTGAACGTCGACCCGCCCGACGAAACCCACGGCAGATCCCAGCCCATCCGATCCTTGAACGCCACCAGCTTGCCCACCGGCGCGCGGGACACCAGCACGAACGAGGTGTCCTTGGCGTACAGATGCGAGAGCGGCCCGACGTGGTCGGCCATCATCGAGCATCCCGCGCAGCCCTCGTCCCAGTCGGGCCCGAACATGAAGTGCTGCACGATGAGCTGACTGCGGCCCTCGAACAGGTCCGCCAGCGTCAGCGGGCCGGATTCGTGTTCGAACACGTACGGGGTGTCGATCTCGACCATCGGCAGGCGGCGGCGCGCCGCGCTCACCGCATCCTTGGCCCGGATGAGTTCTTTCTCCAGCACCAGCAGTTCGGCTCGCGCCGTATCCCATTCGGACCGGGACACGATCGGCGGCAGCGGTCGGCTGTCGGTCACAGCACAACCTTGCCGCCGGTGCCGACGCCGCCCGGGATCCTGGCCTTGGTCCGCGCCTGGATGGTGTCGAAGATGCTCCAGGCCAGCAGCGTGCCCAGCGCGATCGAGAAGACGGCGGAGAAGGTGGTGGCCAGCGTCATGGCGTTGAACGAGTGGCCCGCGGTGGCCTCGCTGAGCGATTCGAAGCCCAGGCCTCCGGGCACCAGCGACCAGAAGGCGGCGAGAAGCATGACGTACATCGGCGGCGCGGTCTTCATCCTGGCCGCGATCATGGCGAACGGGAAGACCAGCAGCGCACCCACGGCCCCGGAGTGTGCCGACGACAGAAACAGGCCACCCACCTGCTGACCGACCAGGGCTACCGCCACGGCGGCCGTCAGCCACGGCAAGGAACCGCGCGGGGCCGAAAGATACAAATAAAGGCCGATTCCGATGACGGCGATGGCCACGTAGAACGAAACCGGACCGATCTGGGTCGCCGTGGGGTGCGGGGTCACCTTCCCGGCGATGGAAATGCCGATCACCACCCCGAACACCAGCAGCATCAACTGCACGAGGCCGTACACCAACCGGCTCGACCCCGCCATGACCGCGCCGCCGGCAAGTTCCAGGGCACCGATCGTCAGCGACAGCCCCGGCAGCGTGGCCACCAGGGCCGGGGCGATGATCCTGATCAGCTCGTCGCCGGCGGCGTCGGCGACGAACCAGATGGCCAAGGTCGTCACCACCGCCGCGGACAACGACGGCACGACGACGGCCAATGTCGGCACCTTGGCGGCGGCGACGACGATGCCCCCGACCACGGCACCGAGAAACAGGTAGGCCCACAACGCCGTCCATGCCGGATTCATCACGATGCCGAACCCGAGGGTGGTGATGACATAGCCGACCAGCGTGGTGAACGGGCCGAAGCGGGGCCGTGCGGTGCGCGCCTCGGCGACGGCGTGCACCGCGTCCGTCGGCGTGATCGCACCCGCCGAGGCCAGCCGGACGATCTTGTCGATCTTTCCGGCGCGATCGAGTTGCGTGGTGCCGTGCGTCGAGGTCGTCACCTCGTGAGCGGTGCTGCCCACCTGGACGATCAGCACCGTCGGCAACACGACGATTCGGGCCGGCTCGGTGGTGTAGCGCGCGGCGACGTGGGTCAGGATCGAGTTCACGAAACCGCTGGGAACCTGGACCTCCACCAGCGCGATGCCGAGGTCGCGCAGCATCTGCGCGACCTCGCCCACAGGATAGGTGTCGGGTGGGGCCAGTGGTGCCGGAGCCTGCTTGCTCAGCGACTCCCATGTCCGCGCGGCGCGGGCACGCCAGGTTGTCGTCATGTCTGCAGATTGTCGCCCAGCCGGCCGAAATCCTCGACGACTTCGGCGACACGACGCACCTGGTCGATGTCCGAACTCGTCGGAATCAGGTGGATCTCATCGGTGCCGACCTCGGCGAACCGTTCCAGCACGGCGCGCAGCTCGTCCTCGGTGCCGGCCCAGCCGGTGGTCGGGGCCATCGCCTCCACCACCTCCGGCGGTATCCAGTTCATGTATCGCAGCAGGTGGCGGCGCACCTGCTCGCGGGGGGCGTCGCCGTCGCCGAGGGCGAACCAGAACGAGGTCGCCAGGTGGGGTGCGGCCTTGCCCTGTTGCCGCCAGGCCTCGCGGGCGACGTCGAACAGCTCGCCGTCCCGGGCCACGTCGAGGTCCAGGGTGATGCCGGCCAACCCGTCGGCCCACGCCGCCGCGCTGCGCACCGTCTTGGGCCCCATCGTGCCGACCAGCAGCTGCGGTCCGCCCGCCTGCACCGGCGCAGGACCCACCGGCAGCGTCGAATCGGTGACCTTCTCCCCCGCCCACACGCGCTTCATCACCGCCACCCGATCGGCCATCTGCCGCATGGTCTGGGTCGCAGGATCGGCGCCGACGGCCCGGTAGTCCTCATGGCGCCCGCCCACCCCGACACCGACGGTGAGCCGTCCGCCACTGAGGACATCGCCGGTGGCCAGCGCCTTGGCGAGCATCACCGGGTCGTGCAGCTGCGGGATCACCACGGTGGTCACCAACCGCACCCGGTCGGTCCAGGCGCCCAGCGCGCCGAGCAGGGTGAGGCTCTCCGGGTTGTCGAACGCGATGCGCTCACCCCAGCACAGCGACGAGAACGGGCCGCCGTCGACGAGCTGCGCCCAGGATTTCAGCGTCGTACGGTCCAGATCGGGTTCCATCACCGGCATCGTCATCCCGATTCGCACGTCGGCGATTCTGGCATGCCGCGCGGATCCGGCGCGCAGAACGACCCTCCCGTTTCGCGCCTAATCCTTGCGGGCCCGGATCGGGTCGGGGGCCGGCGGGTTGAACAGCACGCCGCGCAGCCCGTAGCGCAAGGTGCGCACCGCCACCAGCATCCAGGTGCACAACAGGCCCAGATAGGCGATCGCGGCGGCATACCGGAAGGCCGGCAGTTCGGTGTGCACGGCCAGCTGGGTGGTTCCGGTGACGAAGGTGCCGACCGGGAACGTCAGGCTCCACCACGTCAGGGCGAACGGCATCCCCCGGCGCAGCGTGCGCACCGTCAATGCGGTGGCCAACGCGATCCACAGCACCGAAAAGCCCCACACCGGGACGCCGTAGAGCACCGCGAACACGCTCATCCCTTCGGCCAGGTGCTCGTCGACGGCCAGCGCGGCGTCGGTGCCGAGCAGTCCGGCCACGGTGATCGACTGGCCCAGCGGGCCCAGCACGATCCACAACGTGGGCACGCGCGCGGTGCCCGAGGTGCCGAAGTGCGCCAGCCGGCTCCACACCATCGTGATGATGATCAGCGACGCGACCAGCGACAGCCCGAACATCGCGTAACAGCCGTAGAGCATGGTGGCGCGACCGACACCCTCGGCCATGTGCGGGATCAACAATGCGCCGGTGGCCGCCGCGACCATCGGCGGCACCACCGGCATCAGCCAGCCGCCGAACGCGGCGTCGGGCTCCACCCGGTACTGGGTGAACATCAGATACGGGATGCTCAGCGCGGTGTACAGGCCACCGATGGTGCCGGTGATCCACAGGATCCAGGCCAGATTCACCGCGGTCCGCATGCCGATCAGGTCCACGCCGACCAGCAGCGCCCCGGCGCCGACGGTCAGCAGCGCCATCGGGGCGGCCCCGTAGAAGTGGGCCATCTGCGGGTTGCGGACGTGGCTGCGGGCCATCTCGGAGTTACGCACCCAATGCGCAACCGTCGCGACGATGAGCACCACCAGCCACGCGGCCGCGACCACCCACACCAATTGGGCGAACGCCCGCAGTCCAGGGACGTGCACAGGCAGGGAGGCGCCGGCGGTGGCCACGATCCCGGTGCCCATCACCGAGGCGAACCAGTTCGGGCCGATGTATCCGAGTATTGTGGGCCGTCGGCCGGTCGTGTCGGCGGTCATGGGTGCCAGTATGGCCATTGTCGGCTCGGGTTGTGCACAAAGGTGTCGTCGCACCGCCGTGCCGTCACTGGAGGAAAACCCCCACCCGTGTCTCGGGAAAACGCTGTGTCCCCGGCGCCCGCGGGTCCATAGGTTGGGTGCATGGCCGTAGTGACTGATCTGGACACCGTCGCCGAGACGGTTCCCGCCGACGCCGCCAAGCCGCGCCCACGCGCATTCGGCGTGGTACCCACCGCGTCGTTGATCGCCGGGGGCGCACTGGCGGTGGTGTGGTTCTGGATTCCGTTGGGAATCGTGCTGATCGGTATCTCGTCGATACCCAGCATCGTCGGATTCCTGGTCGCCGGAGTGGTGTTCATCTATCTGATGCGCGGCGTCGACCGGGTCGAACGGGTTCGCAGTCAAGCGGTGTTCGGCATGGACATCGGCATCCCCCCGAGACGGCTTTCCCCGTACAGCGGCTTTGCGCGCTGGGCGCACCAACTGTGGCTCGACCTCAGCAGCGCCCGATTCTGGAAGTCGGTGACCCACCACTACCTGCGCATGATCTACGACGGGTTGGTCACCGGCCTGACGTTCGTGCTGCTGGGGTTCACCTTCCTCGCGCCGGCGGCCGCGATCGCGATCGGCAACAGTGACCCCGAGAGCGGGCTGTCGTTCCTACCGACCCCGGTGGCCGTTGCGCTCGCGATCGTCGCACTGGCGGCCGCGGCGACGATGCTGGTGTTCGCCCCGGCCTTGGATGCCACCATCGATCGCTGGCTGCTCAGCCCGTCGCCGACCGCCGCACTGCAGTATCAGGTCAGTGCGCTGGCCGACGCCCGGGAGGGCGCGGTGACCTCGGCGCAGACCGAGCGCCACCGCATCGAACGAGACCTGCACGACAGCGTCCAACCGCGGCTGGTGTCGCTGGCGATGACGATCGGGCTGGCGCAGACCAAGTTCGACAGCGATCTCCCCGCGGCGAAGTCGCTGATCGCCGAGGCGCACGAGGACGCCAAGAGTGCCCTGGTCGAGCTGCGCAACGTCGTGCGCGGTATCGCCCCGACCATCCTGTCCGACCGCGGCCTGGACGCCGCACTGTCCTCGGTGGTGCAGCGCACCGCGAACTCCGGGGTACCGACGACGCTGAGCGTGGAGCTGCCGCGTCGGCTGCCCGACGAGATCGAGGCATGCGCCTACTTCGTGGTGGCCGAGGCACTGACGAACGTCACCAGACATTCCGGCGCCACGCACGCAGCGGTCACCGTGCGGCTCGATGAAGCGTCGAACCACCTGCACGTCACCGTGTTCGACGACGGGCACGGCGGGGCACACATCACCGACGACGGTGACGCCACCGGGCTGCGCGGCCTCGACGAGCGGGTGCGGGCCGCCCGCGGCACGTTCACGGTGTCCAGCCCGGTCACCGGACCCACGATCATCACCGCGGTGCTGCCATGCGCATCGTGATCGCCGAAGACTCCGCACTGCTGCGCACCGGGATCGAACGGATCCTGACCGACGCCGGCCACGAGGTGATCGCCGGGGTGCCCGACGCCACCAACCTGCTGCGGCTGGTCAACGAGCACCGTCCCGATCTGGCGATCGTCGACGTCCGGATGCCGCCGACGTTCACCGACGAAGGCATCAGGGCCGCCGCCCTGCTGCGCTCCCAGAATCCGGAATCCGCGGTACTGGTGCTGTCGCACTATGTCGAGGAACGCTATGCCGCCGATCTCATCGCCGCGGACACCAAGGGATTCGGCTATCTCCTCAAGGACCGGGTGGCCGATGTCCCCGCCTTCCTCGACGCCGTGCAGGTCGTCGGCAACGGTGGCACCGTGCTCGATCCCGAGGTGGTGTCCCAGATCCTGATCCGGTCGCACCGGCGCAACGTCCTCGACGCGTTGACGCCCCGCGAACACGAAGTGCTGCAGCTTATGGCCGAGGGAAGAACCAATTCGGCCATCGCGACGGCGCTGCACATCTCGGTCGGGTCGGCCGAGAAGCACATCGCCTCGATCTTCTCCAAGCTCGATCTCATCCCCGACGAGAGCGAGAACCGCCGCGTGCTGGCCGTTCTGCGTTACCTCGAATCCTGAACGTAGACAACGGACCCGAGAGGACTCTGCTGTGACCGCACCCACCGCCGCTCCCCCTGAGCCGGCCTCGCCACCGCCTCCGCTGTCGCCCGGCGGACGCACCGCGGTGCGTGTGCTGCTGATCGCCATCGCGTGCGCCGTGATCCTGGGCGTCGTGGTGTCGCTGGCCAGTCTGGCGTGGGGGCTGAGCAGGTTCCGGGTGCTCGCCGACACCATCGCGCTGCCCGCCACCATGAGCACCCTCGCCGTCGACACCGGCACGGTGCCAGTCGCCATCCGCATCATCGGCGACCGCGACGCCACCGAACCGCGCATCGACATGCGGATGGTCACCGCCACCCGAGCGGGCTCACAACCGTGGGCACTCAGCGAGGACGGCGCCACGGCCCAGGTGAGCATCAAGTCGGAAGCATCGCCGTTGCTGCACTGGGGCAGAGCCGGGGAGATCCGGGTCATCCTGCCACCCGAGCTGGCTGGCAACCTCACTGTCACGACGAACCAGAAGATGGGGTTGGTGTTCGCCGATGCCGACCTCGACGCGCTGGTGGCCAGGACCGAAGAAGGCGCCGTCGTGCTCAACGGATCGGCGCGCCACATCGACATCTCCAACGATCACGGCGACGTCCACACCCGCGCGGCGATCTCGGTGAGCGAATCGTTTCGCGCAGTCACCGCTACCGGCGACATCAGCGTCGACTTCGCCGCGCCACCACCGGTCGTCGACACCCAGACCGGCAACGGCGAGGTCGTTCTCGCAGTACCGGCTCCCGGTCCGTACGTGGTGAACGCGACGACCGGCCAGCCATGGGGTTCCACGATGGTGACGGTTCCCCAGACTCGTGACACCGCCGACGCCGCGTCGGTGATCACGGCCCGCTCGGACGACGGCGACGTCGTCGTCGAGCCGCTGGACTAACTCAGGATCCGGTCCGCCGCGCGCAGCCCGCTGAGGTAGGCCCCGTGCACGGTCGCGAAGAACTCCTCGTGTGTCGCCTCTCCGGCGAAAGACAGGCGTTTCCCCGCCGGTTCGGCCAGCGCCCGCTGATCGCGGGGGCTCGACCCCGCAGCGAGGAAACTGTAGGAGCCCCGCGCGTACGGGTCGGCCGCCCACCGGGTCACCAGCGCGCCGACGGGTTGCCCCAGGCCCAGCGCCGCAAGCACCTCGTCGACCGCCTCCCGGTCGGAGAGTTTCTCGCGGGTCTGCGCGGCGACGCCGCCCCGCAAGCCGACCAGAAGCGGGGTCTGGGCGAAGCGCAGGCCGTTGACCAGATCTGAGACGGGCTGGCCACGACCGGCGACTCCGAACACGTCGACGTCCTCGGGCCAGGTCGCCTCGTCGAACCTCAGCACGACCTTGTCGAGTACCCCGAATCCCAGCCGTTCGATGGCGCGCCGCTGATCTGACCGCAGCGGCGGGTAGAAGTCGATGACACCTGCCTTGAGCACGCCGAGCGGGACCGTCACGATCACCCGGTCGGCCTCGACCGTGCCGTGGCTGGTCTGCACCGCGACCTGGGCGCCGCCGTAGTCGATGCCGGTGACCTCGGTATCCAACTGGATCTGCAGGCCCCGCGAAAGGTGTTGGACGAGTTGTCCGTAGCCGTTCGGCAGCAGCACATCGGGGCCGTCGAGCTCACCCTCGCTGCCGAACCAGCGCAGCGACAGTTCGTCCGGGTCGGCGGCGTATTCGGCGGTGATGCTCGACGCGATGGCCCACTGGATCAGCGGATCGTCGCGGTCGGCGAAGCGCGCCAGCGCGCTCGCCAGCGACGCGTACGGTCCGGCGTCCCCGGCCGCCTCATAGACCTGGCCCATAGTGGCTTCCCAGCTACGGGCCGCGGCGGCCAGGTCGGCCTCCGGGACCGGCCTGCCGTCTTGCAGGACGGCGACGTTGTCGAAGTCGGTTTCGACCGTCCGGGCGCCCGCTTGGGCGGCCAGCTCGGTCAGCGGGTTGCCCTGGGTGCCGTGGATCCAGGCCGCACCCAGGTCGACGGGCACCCCGAGCGAGGTGTCCGTCCAGGTACGCCCGCCGATCCGGCTGCGCGCCTCGAGTACCGTCACCGCGACCCCCGAGTCGGCCAGCCGCCGTGCGGCGGCCAGGCCGGCCATGCCGGCTCCCACCACGACGACGTGGTCGGCGCCGCCGTCCTGCGCACCGCCGGCGCATCCCCCCACCCACGGCGCGGCCACCAGCGCACCGAATCCCAGTGCGAACGCGCGGCGGGTCAGCTCAGCCATCAGTGGGAAGAGATCAGTGCTCGGATGATCGCGGCCGCCGGAGCCGGTTGCGCCTTCGCGTAACCGGTGCCGGCCCACACATTGACCCCGTTCGGATCCCCGGCCCGCACCGCCGCGGCGCGCACCGGGCTGGTCAGGTAGTGCACCTCGGGGTAGCCGAACGGAGCGTCGACGTCGTGCTCGTCGATGAACCTGTTCCGCAGCCCCCGGGCATACCGGCCGGAAAACGACTTGGTCACAACGGTTTCGGTGAACGCCGGGTCGGTCAGCGCGGCCCGGTGCACGGCGCTGCTGCCCGCTTCGTCGGCCAGCAGGAAAGCCGTCCCCAGCTGTGCCGCGACCGCTCCGCACCGCCGGACCCGCGCCACGTCCTCGGCGTTCATCAACCCGCCGGCCGCCACCACCGGCACGTCGAGATCCGCGACGACGGCCGCCAGCAGGTGCTCGAGCGGCTCATCGGACGGGGTTGCGGTGGGATCGAAGGTGCCGCGGTGCCCACCGGCCCGAGGCCCCTGGACAGCAAGGCAATCCACCCCGCAGCCGGCGGCACGACGCGCTTCGTCCAGGGTGGTCACCGTCGCGACGGTGGTGATGCCGGCCGCGCTGAGCCGGCACAGATCCTCGGCACCGGGGAGCCCGAAGGTGAACGACACCACCTCGGGTGCGAGTTCGACCAGCACGTCGAGCTTGGCGGACCAGTGGTCGTCGCTGAACCGGGGCTCGCCGAGGGTGACGCCGTAGCGTTGCGCCTCCCCGGACAGCGCGCCGGCGTAGCGGTCGATCGCGTCGGGGGTGGCCGCGCTGGGGTGCGGGACGAACAGATTGGCGCCGAGTGGTCCCGAGGTGAGTCGGCGCGCCGCGGTCAGGCGCTCGGCGAACGCGTCGGCGGACAGGTAGCCGGCGGCGACGAAGCCGAGCCCGCCAGCGTTCGATCCGGCTGCGGCGAGTTCGGGCGTCGACGGGCCCCCGGCCATCGGCGCGATGAGGATCGGGGCAGCGAGATCGCGGACATCGAACGCCACAGGCAATTCCTACCACGCCGGCTCAGAGGTCGGAATGCCCGCGCGCTTCCTCCTGGCTGCGGTAGTCGGCGGCGAAACCCCGGACATGTTCGGGTAGCTCGCCGGCGGCGACGGCGGCCAGACTGGTCTGTTCCAGGACCGACCGCATGCTGGCCCGGAGGGCGCGCCAGACATCGGTCAGGGCGGCGGTCGGGCCCGAGTACGGCAGGTCCCCGAGGCCGATGTCGCGCACGCTGGCCAGCGGGCCGTCGATACAGCGCAACACGTCGGCGATGCTGATGTCGGCGGCCGGGCGGCCCAGTTCGTAGCCCCCGTCGCGGCCCCGGTGGCTGCGTACCAGCCGGTCGGTGCGCAGGTCGGACAGGATGTCGACGAGGAACTGCGCCGGGATGCCCTGTGCCCTGGCCAGGTCCTCGGTTTTGACCAGGGTGCCGGCGTCCACGGTGGCCAGCTGGATCATGGCGCGGACGGCGTACTCCGCCTTCGCCGACATCCGCATGGGCCAAGGTTAGTCGGGTCGGTCGGCGGATTCGGGGACCACGACGGTGAACGGGTCGGCGCGCGCCGCGCCACACCCGGTCGCCGGATCGCCGTCGGCGAGGTCGTCAGGCCCCGCCCGACGGGTCGGCGCAGTCCAGCCACTGTCCGTCCTCGCGGACATAGGGGGTGTTCTCGGTGCTGGTCTGCGGCGGGTTGTCGCCCATCTGGCGGGTGGCGGTGACGTCCGCGCTGGCCGTGTCGCCGGCGACCTGGATGTTGTCTACGCTGTCGACGGTCAACGTCAGGGATTGGGTCAGCAGCTCGAGCATGCCGTCCTGGTAGGCCTGCTGGTCGTAGTCGACGATCGCCTGCGCGACCTGGTCGAGGGTCTGCGGTGAGGCACCACCACCGAACTGCTGGCCGAGCTGGTCGGCGACCACCTCCGGGTCCAGCGTCGAGACCTGCTCGCGCGGGCCGAACTGACTGATCGGCGGAACCAGGTTGGCTCCCGGGTCGCGGGCCTGTTCGCGGTACTGCAAGCAGGTCAGATCCGCCAGGGCGTCCCAGTCGCCGTCGGCGATGGCATCGGTCTGGGCGGCGACGAGCGCGCGGATCTGCTGTTCGTCGGAACCCGCCGTGGCAGCCGGGGCTGACGATTCGGGGGCTGACGACTCGGCGGCAGTGCTCGACGACTCGGCGGGCGACGGAGGCGGGGCGGCGTCCTCGGATCCGCAGCCGGCCAGACTCAGGCCGAGGACCACCGCTGCGACGGCGTAACGCACAATCACCACCCCTTACGGTCCGCGCACCAAGCCGGCGGCGGAGAGACTTCGGGCCGACTCTATCCCCCGTCGCTCGTGACGCAAGCACCCGCGGGCGCGTGCCCCGACCGATCAGCCGGCGGTGACGGCCAGCACGGCCTCGGCGAGCTCGGGGCGGCACACGACCAGGTCGGGCAGCTTCGAGTCGCGCTGGTTGTAGATCAGCGGCGAACCGTCGATGCGTGAGGTGTGCAGTCCGGCGGCGCGCGCCACCGCGACCGGCGCGGCGGAATCCCACTCGTACTGACCGCCGGCGTGCACGTAGACGTCGGAGAGTCCCTGCACGACTGAGGCGACTTTGGCTCCGGCCGAACCCATCTCGACGAGTTCGCCGCCGAGTGCGTCTCTGACCGAGAGCGCGATCGCCGGTGGCCGGGTCCGCGACACCACGACGCGCGCCACCTCCGGCGCCGGCGGTGGGGCACCGACCGTGGGAGTCGCCAGCGTCATGTCCTGCGCCGGCAGCGCGACCGCGCCCGCGATCAGTTCGCCTGCTTCCCACAGCGCGACGTGCACGGCCCAGTCGGTGCGGCCGAGTTCGGAGAATTCCCTGGTTCCGTCGAGCGGATCGACGATCCAGACCCGTTGCGACGACAGCCTGACCGGATCATCGACCCCTTCTTCGGACAAGACGGCGTCATCGGGCCGCTCGGCGGCCAGCGCTGCCATCAGGAAGTCGTGAGAGCGCTTGTCACCCGCCGCTTTCCGCTCAGTGGCCTCGGCGTCGGCGAATTCGGTGCGGACGTCGAGCAGCAGTCTGCCTGCCTCGGCGGCCAGTCGCGCCGCCAGTTCGTGATCGTTCACCGGTCGCGGCCCTCGAGCAGTCCGATGACCTCGGCTGCCAGCTCGTCGGGTGAGCGCTCCGGGGTGAGCCGCAGATCAGGGTTCTTCGGCCGCTGATAGGGGCTGTCGATACCGGTGAAATGGGTGATCTCACCCGAGCGCGCCTTGGCGTACAGACCCTTCGGATCGCGCCTCTCACAATCGTCGAGCGGGGTGTCGCAGAAGACCTCGAGGAAGTCGACACCCGCGTCCTGTGCCACGGCGCGAGCCAGTTCCCGATGCTCTTCCAGCGGGCTGATCGCCGGGACCAGCACGACCTGTCCGGAGTCGGCGAGTATCGCCGCCACATGCGCCAGGCGCCGCAGGTTCTCCGAGCGGTCGGCCATCGAGAAGCCCAGGTCGGCGTTCAGCCCGTGCCGCAGGTTGTCGCCGTCGAGAACGTAGGCGGGAACTCCCTTTTCGAGCAGCTTCTGTTCGACCAGCATCGCCACCGAGGACTTGCCCGAACCGGACAGGCCGGTGAACCAGATCATCCTGCCCTTGCTCAGCCTGTCCTCGGACGTGCACAGCGACTCGTGCCGCACCGTGTTCGGGCTCGCGCTGCGCGCGGTCACCGAGGGCAGCACCATGCCGGCCGCCACCGTGACGTTGGTGTTCGGGTCGATCAGGATGAACGAGCCGGTCGCCGCGATGCGGCTGTACTCGTCGATCAGCAGCGGCACCTGGGACCGCAGCGAAATCCGGCCCAGCTCGTTGAGCTTGAGCGCGGTCGCGGACTTGTCCCGGTGCAACGTGTTCACGTCGAGCCGGTAGTCCAGGCCGGTGACCTTGACCCGGGTGGTGCGGGTGGTGTGCTTGATGACGTAGTCCCGTCCGGGCTCCAGCGAGGAGCCGTCGGCCATCCAGCACACCGTGGCGTCGAACTCCTGCGCGATGCGCGGCTGGTTGTTCGGGCGGGCGATCATGTCGCCACGGGAGATGTCGATGTCGTCGGCCAGGCTGATCGACACCGCCATCGGCGGGAACGCCTCGTCGATGGGGCCGCCGGGTCCCTCGATCGCGGCGATGTGACTGGTCCGGCCCACCGGCAGGACCGCGACCTCGTCGCCCACCCGCATCACGCCGCTGGCCACGCTGCCGGCGTAGCTGCGGTGGTCGTGATGGTCGCGGGTCTGCGGCCGGATCACGTACTGCACCGGGAATCGGACGTCGACCAGGTTGCGGTCGCCGGCGACGTAGACGTCTTCGAGGTGACTCAGCAGCGTGGGCCCGTCGTACCACGGGGAGGCGGCGGATTTGGTGACCACGTTGTCGCCGTTGAGCGCCGAGAGCGGGATGGTCGTGACGTCGTGGACGTCCAGACGCGCGGCGAAGTCGTGGAAGTCGTCGCGGATCTTCTCGAATCGTGCTTCGTCCCAGTCGATCAGGTCCATCTTGTTGACGGCCAGCACAACGTGCTGGACGCCCAGCAGCGACGCCAGGAACGCGTGCCGGCGCGACTGTTCGAGCAGCCCGTGGCGGGCATCGACCAGCACGATCGCCAGGTGCGCGGTCGACGTGCCGGTGACCATGTTGCGGGTGTACTGGATGTGGCCGGGGGTGTCGGCGATGATGAATTTGCGTTTGGCGGTTGCGAAGTAGCGGTAGGCGACGTCGATCGTGATGCCCTGTTCGCGTTCGGCGCGCAGGCCGTCGGTCACCAGAGCGAGGTCGGTGAAGTCGTGTCCGCGTTCCCGCGAGGTCCGCTCGACCGAGGCCAGCTGGTCTTCCATGACGGCCTTGGAGTCGAACAGCAGCCGGCCGATCAGGGTGGACTTGCCATCGTCGACCGATCCGGCGGTCGCGATCCGCAACAGCGTCGCGGTGGGCTTGGTCAGCGTGGCTTCCGCGGCCCGGGTTTCGGTCGTACTCATCAGAATCCTCGCTTCTTCGCGCAAGCGCTCATCAGAAGTCCTCTGTTCTTCGCGCAAGCGCTCATCAGAAGTACCCCTCACGCTTGCGGTCTTCCATGCCTGCTTCGGAGATCCGGTCGTCGGCGCGGGTGGCTCCACGCTCGGTGAGCCGGGACACCGCGGTCTCGGCGATCACCTCGGCGACGGTGGCCGCCTCGGACTCCACGCAGCCGGTGCAGGTGACATCGCCGACGGTGCGGAAGCGCACCGACTTCTCGATCACCGGTTCGTCGGGGCCGGGTTGCAGATACTCGTGCACGGCCAGCAGCATGCCGTCGCGCTCGAAGACCTTGCGGCGGTGCGCGTAGTAGATCGAGGGCAAGGTGATCTTCTCGGCGCCGATGTAGGACCAGATGTCGAACTCGGTCCAGTTGGACAGCGGGAAGGCCCGGATGTGCTCACCCTTGCGGTGCCGGCCGTTGTAGAGGTGCCACACCTCCGGGCGCTGGTTCTTGGGGTCCCACTGGCCGAACTCGTCGCGGAAGCTGAACACCCGCTCCTTGGCGCGTGCCTTCTCCTCGTCACGCCGCGCCCCGCCGAAGGCGGCGTCGAACCTGTTCTCCCGGATGCCGCGCAACAACGTCACGGTCTGCAGCGGGTTGCGCGATGAGCCGCTGTCGACGACCCGTCCGGCGGCGATGTCGTCCTCGACGCTGGCCACGACCAGGCGCACGCCGTGCTCGGCGACCAGAGCGTCGCGAGTGGCGATGACTTCTTCGAAGTTGTGCCCGGTGTCGACGTGCATCACCGGGAACGGCAGCCGGCCGGGACGGAACGCCTTGATCGCCAGTTGCAGCATCACGATGGAGTCCTTGCCGCCGGAGAACAGCAGCACGGGCCGTTCGAACTCGGCGGCCACCTCCCTGATGATGTGGATGGCCTCGGCCTCCAGCGCACGCAGATGGCTCAGCTCGTAGCGCCCGGCGTTGTGGACGATCTCGTCGGTGGCTGTCATGTTTCCCCGTAAAGTTGGTACGTCTGACCAGATTTATTATCTTGGTGGGGATTATTGCTGGGCCGGGCCTGCCTGTCAACGCAGCCGAGACTGAGCTTGCGTGCGAAATCGGGCGGACTTCTCGCACACAAGCTCAGTCTCGCGGGCTACTCAGGCCTGCAGGTCGTAGACCGTGGCGCCGCCGACCTCCATCGGGACGAAGTTCTGCTGCACCCATGCGGTGATCTGGCTGGACGCACTGCCACCCCCGCCCGCACCACCGGGACCATCTCGCCCACCGGGGCCGCCGGGGCCATCGGAGGCGATGAAGTAGCGAACCTGCCCGTCGGCCACATAGGCCTGGAACTGTTCGAGGGTGGGCGCGTCATCGCCGCCGTTGAAACCACCGATCGCCATCACCGACGCACCCGTCTGCAGCTCGAGACCGCCCGCACTCATCGACCCCACGCTGGCAGCGGCCCAGCGGTTGTCGGCGGAGGACACCAGCTCCTGCAGGTCCGTGTCGTCGGCGGCCGAACCACCCGGCCCGCCCGGCCCGCCGGGTCCCGGCTGGTCTGCGGCGACGGGCCCCGACATGGTGCCCGGCCCGCTGCTGACATGCGTCGCGGTCT
>NZ_JBSWXU010000032.1:0-43423 GCF_056160785.1 Mycobacterium sp. ABE4_509
GCCGTGCGCAGCGGGCGCCCGGCCGCGCGCCGGGGCGCGTAGTTGACAGACTGGGATGCCCCGGCCGCGCTGATGGCTGATGATGTCCGGGCGACGACGAGGAGGAGGACGGTCAGATGATCTGGCTCTATCTGGTGTTGGCCATTGTCACCGAGGTGGCGGCCACGCTGTCTCTGAAAGGGTCGGCGACGGTGCCGGCGCTCTACGTGGTCGTGGTCGCCGGCTACCTGGCTTCCTTCGTGTTCCTCACCCTGGTGCTCAAGCGCGGCATGGCACTCGGGGTCGCCTACGGCATCTGGGGCGCCGCCGGGGTCGCGCTCACCGCGACGCTCTCGGCGGTGCTGTTCGGAGAGGCGTTCACCGTCGCGATGGGTATCGGTCTGGTTTGCGTGATCGTCGGCGTGCTTCTGGTCGAAACAGGTTCTCCTGCGCATCAATTGCCGTCCGACACGGCGACCGGAGGTCAGTGAGCGATGCAGTACCTACTCCTGATCGGCGCCATCGCCACCGAGGTCGCCGCCACGCTGTCGCTGCGGGTCGCCGCGCGGGGCCGCACCCCGTTCTACGCCGTGGTGGCCGTCGGGTACGTGCTGGCGTTCACGATGCTGACCGGGTCGCTGCGCCTGGGCATGCCGCTCGGCGCCGCCTACGGCATCTGGGCGGCGGCCGGCGTCGCGCTCACCGCAGCGGCCTCGTGGCTGCTGTTCAACGAGGCGCTGACGCGCAGGATGCTCGGCGGGATCGGGCTGATCGTGGTGGGCGTGCTGTTGATCGAACTCGGCGCCGGGCACTGACCTGTTCGGCCGCCCGGCTCGGCTGAGACGTCGGGGAAAGATCATGTCGCGCACCGTTGATCGAATCGGCCACCGCAACGAGGCCAGTGCCGGCGATGGCGCGTCGGTGCCCGGATGGTGACCTCGGCCACAGCCGGGGCCGCGCGCCGGGGCGCCGGGCGCCGAAGACATTCCTTGCCGCAGTGCGTGATTGCGCTGATCACGGTGCACAGGGTGCCCCCCGGCGTGTCCGCCGTCACGGTGCATCAGGCATGGTGATGTTGCCATCGTCGGAGAGCGCGGATCCAGGGCGAATGCGGCGTGGGTGTGGTGATTCGCACCCATGTTCGCCTGATGCCGGGTTACTGTCTGTGGCGTTGCAGCTGACACTGGGAGGATATGGATGAGCGCCTATCAAACCGTGGTGGTTGGTACGGACGGATCGGATTCGTCGTTGCGTGCCGTGGACCGCGCGGGTCAGATCGCCGCCGGGTCGAACGCGAAGCTCGTCATCGCCACGGCCTACTTCCCGCAGAGCGAGGATCAGCGCGCCGCCGACGTCCTCAAGGACGAGGGCTACAAGATGTCGGGCAACGCACCGATCTACGCCATCCTGCGCGAGGCGCGGGATCGTGCCAAGGCGGCCGGAGCCCCGGACGTCGAGGAGAAGGCTGTGGTGGGAGCGCCCGTCGACGCGCTGGTCGACCTGGCCCAGGAAGTTGGGGCCGACCTGTTGGTGGTCGGCAACGTGGGCCTGAGCACCATCGCCGGGCGGCTGCTCGGATCGGTGCCCGCCAACGTCGCTCGCCGGTCCCAGACCGACGTGCTTATCGTCCACACGTCCTGAACCGCCAGGCCCTGAGCCGACCTGATGGCCGGCTCAGGGCGCCGGGGCTCAGGTATTGGACGCCTTGGCGATGCTCATGATCGCGGCATCGAGTGTGGCGTTGAACTCCTCGTCGCTCTGCTGGGCGGTGAGCCCCTCGGTCAGCGCGCGCGAGAAGCTGGCGATGACGCCGTGGTTGGCGGCCAGCTTGTCGCAGGCCTCGTCGCGGTTGTAGCCACCGGACAACGCCACCACCCGCAGCACCTTGGGGTGCTCGATGAGCTCGCGGTACAGGTCGTCCACGTCGGGCAGGGTGAGCTTCAGCATCACCGTCTGGCCCTCGTCGAGACCGTCGAGGCCACGCAGCAGCGAGGCCTTGAGCTGCTCCTCGGCCGCACCCTTCTCGGGGCTGTGGATGTCGACCTCGGGTTCGATGATCGGGACCAGGCCGGCGGCCAGGATCTGGCGGGCCACCTCGAACTGCTGGTCGACGACGGCGTCGAGGCCGGCGCCGGGCAGCTTGATGACCGAGCGCATCTTCGTCCCGAACACGCCGTGCTCGCGGGCGCGGGCCAGCAGTCCGTCGAGGTTGGGGATCGGCTTCATCACCTGGGCGCCGTCGTTCTCCTCGGCCAGCCCCTTGTCGACCTTGAGGAACGGCACGACCTGCTTGACGTTCCAGAGGTAGTCGGCGCTCGGGCGGCCCTCGATCTGGCGGTCCATGGTGTCCTCGAACAGGATCGCGCCCACGATGCGGTCGCCGCCGAAGGCCGGGCTGGTGATGATGCGGGTCCGCATCTGGTGTACGAGGTCGAACATCTCGGCGTCGCTCGAGTAGGCGTCCTCGCCGATGCCGTAGAGCTTCAGCGCCTTGGGTGTGCTGCCGCCGCTCTGGTCCAGTGCTGCGATGAACCCGGCGCCGCGCTGCGCCTTGTTGAACTGATCGGTGTTCATGTTCCCTTCCTGGTTTTCCTGATTTCCGCCGCCGGCCGCTCTCACCAGCCGCGTTCGCGCCATTCGGTCAGATGGGGCCGTTCCGCCCCGAGGGTCGTGTCGTCGCCGTGGCCCGGGTAGACGACGGTGTCGTCCGGATAGACCTCGAACACCCGCGTGGTCACGTCGTCCAGCAGTTGTTCGAAATCCCCGTCCTTCCAGGTCTTGCCGACACCGCCGGGGAACAGGCAGTCGCCGGTGAACAGGTGGACCCTGCCGTCGGTGGTCGGCCCGCGCTGGTGTTCGGGATCGAGTGCCAGGGCCACCGAACCGGGGGTGTGGCCGCGCAGGTGGATGACGTCGAAGATCAGGTCGCCCACCTCGACGGTGTCTCCGGCGGACAGCACCGTGTCCGGGGTGACCGGGAGCGGCTCGGCGTCCAGCGAGTGGGCGGCGGTCGGGGCGGCGGTCGAGTCGACGATGTCCTTGAGCGCCAACCAGTGGTCCTGGTGCTGGTGGCTGGTGACGATCAGCGACAGCGTGGGGGCGTATCGGTCGATCAGGTCGAGCAGGGTCGCGGCGTCGTTGGCCGCGTCGATGAGTAGTGTCTGGCCGGTGCGGGAACAGGTGACCAGGTAAGCGTTGTTGTCCATCGGGCCCACCGACACCTTGACGATCGAGGCGCCGGGAAGGGTGCGTCGTGCTGCCGTCTGGGGCTCCACATGCCCGGTGTAGTTGTCGTTGACCACTGTCATGATGGTCACGTTACTTCCCGGGGCCCGGCGGTCTGACGGCCTCGTCGCCGTGTCCTGGTTCCGGAGTCGGGTCGATCGCCGGATCGGACTTGTCGGTGGGCACACTTAGCATGGGTCTGTACTGCGTCTGCGACCCGTAACGCGTGGAAGGGACATCGTTGGCTGACCGCCTCATTGTCAAGGGTGCCCGGGAGCACAACCTGCGTAGCGTCGATCTGGACCTGCCGCGCGACGCGATGATCGTGTTCACCGGGTTGTCGGGATCCGGGAAGTCGTCGCTGGCATTCGACACGATCTTCGCCGAAGGGCAGCGTCGCTACGTCGAATCGCTGAGCGCCTATGCCCGGCAGTTCCTCGGCCAGATGGACAAGCCGGACGTCGACTTCATCGAGGGGCTGTCCCCGGCGGTGTCGATCGATCAGAAATCCACCAACCGCAACCCGCGGTCGACGGTGGGCACCATCACCGAGGTCTACGACTACCTGCGCCTGCTCTACGCCAGGGCCGGTACTCCGCACTGCCCGGTCTGTGGGGAGCGCATCGCACGCCAGACCCCGCAGCAGATCGTCGACCAGGTGCTGGCGATGGACGAAGGCCTGCGTTTCCAGGTGCTCGCGCCGGTTGTGCGGACCCGAAAAGGTGAATTCGTCGACCTGTTCGACAAGCTGAACTCCCAGGGCTACAGCCGGGTGCGGGTCGACGGGGTGGTGCACCCGCTGACCGATCCGCCGAAGCTCAAGAAGCAGGAAAAGCACGACATCGAAGTGGTCGTGGACCGTCTCACGGTGAAGGCCAGCGCCAAGCAGCGGCTGACCGATTCGGTGGAGACCGCGCTGAACCTGGCCGACGGCATCGTCGTGCTGGAGTTCGTCGACCGGGAGGACGACCATCCGCATCGGGAGCAGCGCTTCTCCGAGAAGCTGGCCTGCCCCAACGGCCACCCGCTGGCCGTCGACGATCTCGAGCCCCGCTCGTTCTCCTTCAACTCGCCCTACGGCGCCTGCCCCGAATGCGTCGGGCTGGGTATCAAGAAGGAGGTCGATCCCGACCTCGTGGTGCCCGACCCGGACATGACGCTGGCCGAGGGGGCCATCGCGCCGTGGTCGATGGGCCACACCGCCGAGTACTTCACCCGGATGCTGTCCGGGCTGGGGGACCAGCTGGGCTTCGACGTCGACACCCCGTGGCGGAAGCTGCCCGCCAAGGCGCGCAGAGCCATTCTCGAAGGGTGCGACGAGCAGGTCCACGTGCGGTACAAGAACCGCTACGGCCGTACCAGGTCCTACTACGCCGACTTCGAAGGCGTGATGGCGTTCCTGCACCGGCGGATGGAGCAGACCGACTCCGAGCAGACCAAGGAGCGGCTCGAGGGCTTCATGCGGGACGTGCCCTGCCCGGAATGCCAGGGCACCCGGCTCAAGCCCGAGATCCTGGCCGTCACGATGGCCGCCGGCGACTTCGGGGACAAGTCGATCGCCGAGGTCGCCGAACTGTCGATCGCCGACTGTGCCCGCTTCCTCAACGCGCTGACGCTGGGAAGCCGGGAGCAGGCGATCGCCGGCCAGGTGCTCAAGGAGATCCAGTCCCGGCTGGGGTTCCTGCTCGACGTCGGTCTCGACTATCTGTCGTTGTCGCGGGCGGCCGGGACGCTGTCCGGCGGTGAGGCCCAGCGCATCCGGCTGGCCACCCAGATCGGATCGGGCCTGGTCGGCGTTCTCTACGTGCTCGACGAGCCGTCGATCGGGCTGCACCAGCGCGACAACCGCCGGCTGATCGACACCCTGGTTCGGCTGCGCGACCTGGGCAACACGCTGATCGTCGTCGAACACGACCTGGACACCATCGCCCACGCCGACTGGGTCGTCGACATCGGCCCGGCCGCCGGTGAGCACGGCGGGCGGATCGTGCACAGCGGCCCGTACCAGGATCTGCTCACCAACACCGACTCGCTGACCGGGGCCTACCTGGCCGGCAAAGAGGAGATCGAGGTCCCGGGTCTGCGCCGGCCGGTGGACAAGAAGCGTCAGCTCACCGTGGTCGGCGCCCGCGAACACAACCTGCGCGAAATCGACGTCACGTTCCCGCTCGGGGTGCTGACCTCGGTGACGGGGGTGTCGGGCTCGGGCAAGTCCACCCTGGTCAACGACATCCTGGCCAGTGTGCTGGCCAACAAGCTCAACGGAGCACGACTGGTGCCCGGCCGCCACACCCGGGTGACCGGGCTGGACAAGGTCGACAAGCTCGTCCGGGTGGACCAGTCACCGATCGGGCGCACGCCGCGCTCCAATCCGGCGACCTACACCGGTGTGTTCGACAAGATCCGCACGCTGTTCGCCGCGACCACCGAAGCCAAGGTGCGCGGATACCAGCCGGGACGGTTCTCGTTCAACGTCAAGGGCGGGCGCTGCGAAGCCTGTTCCGGCGACGGCACCATCAAGATCGAGATGAACTTCCTGCCCGATGTCTACGTGCCGTGCGAAGTGTGCCAGGGCGCCCGGTACAACCGGGAGACCCTGGAGGTGCACTACAAGGGCAAGACCATCGCCGAGGTGCTCGACATGTCGATCGAGGAGGCGGCGGAGTTCTTCGCCCCGATCACCTCGATCCACCGCTATCTCAAGACGCTGGTGGATGTGGGGCTGGGCTACGTGCGTCTCGGCCAGCCCGCCCCGACCCTGTCCGGCGGTGAGGCCCAGCGCGTCAAACTGGCTTCCGAGCTGCAGAAACGCTCCACCGGGCGCACCGTCTACATTCTCGACGAGCCGACCACCGGCCTGCATTTCGAAGACATCCGCAAGCTGCTCGCAGTGATCAACGGGCTTGTCGACAAAGGCAATTCGGTGGTCGTCATCGAACACAACCTGGACGTGATCAAGACCTCGGACTGGATCATCGACATGGGCCCCGAAGGAGGGGCGGGCGGCGGGACCGTCGTCGCCACCGGCACCCCGGAAGACGTCGCAACCAACCCGGACAGCTACACCGGGCACTTCCTGGCCGAGACGCTGGGAGTGGCCCGGCCGGCCCGCAAGACACGCAACGGCAGGCGCAAGGTCAGCGCCTAGCGGTCTGCCGACGCGCCGTGGGAGGCGGCGGCAGCTTCTGCAGGATCTTCCCTGCCGCAGTGAGCACGTCGAAATAGTGTGTGGGCGCCAACCGGGCCAGGGCGTCGAAGAAATAGGCGTCCGGTCCGACCAGGATACGGGCTTGGCCGCGCTCGACACCGCGCTGAATTGTCTGGGCCGCCTTGTCGGGCTGCGTCATCGCCATCTTCGCAAATTGCTCCGCCATCTGGGTCTTGGTAAGCCCGTTGCCGGTGGGGTCGGTGTGAAGGCGCGAGTTGACAACGATATTGGTGTTGACGCCCCCCGGATGGACGTTGATCGCCCGTACCCCGGTGCCCCGTAGCTCTTGGCGCAGCGAATCAGTGAAACCGCGTACCGCGAACTTCGACGAGCAGTACGCGCTGGCATGGGGCATGCCGACAAGACCGAAGACACTCGAAGTGTTGACGATGGCGCCCGAATCCTGTTCTACGAGCGCGGGTAGAAACGCGCGTGTGCCGTTGACCACCCCGTGGAAGTTGATGTCCCACAACCACTGGTCATCTTCGGGCACGGTGTCGAGCACACTGCAGGACACGGATACTCCGGCATTGTTGAACACCGCACCGATGGGTGCGGGCGCCCACGATGTGACTTCGGCAGCGAATGCGCGATGGAGTTCGGGGTCCTTGACGTCCAGTACCCGGGCCAGGGCAGCCCCGGACAGCGCGGCTTCGGTCTCTCGTAGTCCGGCTTCGTCGATGTCGGTGAGGGCGACGGGACACCCCCGCGCGGACAACCGCAGGGCCAAGGCGCGCCCGATACCGGAGCCGGCTCCGCTGACGACGACCGTGCGACCGTCGAGAGATTGTCTGTGCTGAGACACCTTGGGTCCTTTCTTTCCGGCTGGTGTGCGAAAGCGGGCACTGTCGCTTCAGGATTCGTCGGAGGACTTCATCGATTCCCGGATCTGGGCCAGCCGCTCGGCGGCGGCCTTCTGGCGGGCGTCGTACTGCTCTTCGGCCGCGCGGCCCTCCGGGGTCTCCGAGGCGAGCTCGGTGGCCCCGATGGCGGTGCCGTAGCGGGTCTCGATCTTCTCGCGCACCGACTCGAAGGTGGGGACCCCGTCCGGGGTGTAGCCGGGTTCGGCCGGGTCGGGGGTGGCGCCGGCGGGGCCCGGGGGAGTCGACGGTTCGTCCGACATAACGCCACGCTACCGCGACACCGGGCACCCACAATGGTCTTAGACTTCTCTTATTTTTCTGGTAGCGTCCGATCCACCTGCAAACCAAGGGGATCGTCGATGCTCGACACGGCCTATCGCAACGCCCACGGACGTCTCACCGAACTGGTCGCCGGTCTCGCTGACCAGCAGCTCCGGACGCCGGTGCCGGCCACGCCGGGCTGGTCCGTCCACGATCTGCTGGCCCACCTGGTCGGAGGTGCCGCCGACGTGGCCAGTGGGCGGTTGGACGGCGCACCCGGTGAGCAATGGACGGCCCGTCATGTGGCCGAACGCCGGGAGCACCCGATCGCCGATCTGCTCGCCGAATGGAATCACGTTGCGCCACAGGCTGAGTCCAGCCTGGCTGGGCAGAAGTTCTCCGGACCCAACCTGGCCATCGACGTGATCTGTCACGAAGCCGACCTGCGCGAGGCGCTGGGGCTGGCCCCGGTCGGCCGCGAACACTGGCAGCAGCCCTTCCTGGAGGTGCTCATGCGCGTGCTGGACCGTCGGCTCCGGGACACCGCTACCCTGCTGATCCACGACGAGCGCGGACAACAGTGGCGGTGCGGATCGTCGGCGTCGGCCACATCCACCTGGGCGCTGCACACCGAGGCCTATGAGGTGTTGCGCGCCATGATGAGCCGTCGATCGCGGCATCAGATCGCGGCGTGGGCCTGGGACCCGGCGCCCTCGGCGCACATCGTCGAGCAGTTCGGCGTCTTCGGTCCGCGCGACGATGATCAACCCGTCCCCACGGCATAGGCGGGCGCGGCCTCAGCGCGGCTTGGCCAGCGGGAAAGGCAGTGTCTCGCGAATGCTGCGCCCGGTGATCAGCATGACGACCCGGTCCACGCCCATGCCCAGACCCCCGGTCGGTGGCATGGCGTACTCCATCGCCTGCAGGAAGTCCTCGTCGAGCTCCATCGCCTCCGGGTCGCCGCCGGCGGCCAGCAGCGACTGCTCCTGCAGGCGGCGGCGCTGCTCGACCGGATCGGTCAGCTCGCTGTAGGCGGTGCCCAGTTCGACGCCCCACGCGACCAGGTCCCACCGCTCGGCGACTCCGGGGATGCTGCGGTGCGGACGGGTCAGCGGTGATACCGAAGTCGGGAAATCGGTGTAGAACGTCGGCGCCTCGGTGTGTTCCTCGACGAGGCGTTCGTAGAGTTCGAGGACCACCGCACCGGCGTCCCAATGCGTCAGGTACGGGATCCGGGCTGCGTCGCACAGCCGGCGCAACGTGGCCAGCTCGGTATCGGGATCGACCTGCTCGCCGAGCGCCTCGGACACCGCGCCGTGCACGGTCTTCACCGCCCACTGCCCGGAGATGTCGACCGGTTCGAGGGTGCCGTCCGCGGCGGGGCGCAGGAACACGTGTGCGCCGTTGGCCGCCAGGGCGGCGTTCTGGATCAGCTCCCGGCAGCCGTCGATCCACACGCGGTAGTCGGCGTGTGCCTGATAGGCCTCCAGCAGCGTGAACTCCGGATTGTGGCTGAAGTCCACGCCCTCGTTGCGGAACGCGCGACCCAGCTCGAAGACCCGCTCCACCCCGCCGACGCACAACCGCTTCAGGTACAGCTCGGGAGCGATCCGCAGGTACAGGTCCAGGTCGTAGGCGTTGATGTGGGTCAGGAACGGCCGGGCGTTCGCCCCGCCGTGGATCTGCTGCAGAATCGGCGTCTCGACCTCCAGGAAGCCCTTTGCGACCAGGGTTTCGCGGATCGCATGCAGCACGGCGCTGCGCGACCTGATCAGCTCGCGCGCCTCGGTGTTGATCGCCAGGTCGACGTATCGGGCCCGGACCCGTGCCTCCTGGTCGGTCAGGCCCTTCCACTTGTCCGGCAGGGGCCGCAGACACTTGCCGATCAGACGCCACCGTGTCACCAGCACCGACCAGGCGCCGGTGCGGCTGTGCCCCATGGTGCCCGACACCTCGATCAGGTCGCCCAGGTCGATGGCTCGGGTGAACTCCGCTGCCGTTCCCTGTTGCAGCTGCGAATTGTCCAGCAGCACTTGGGCGTCGCCGGACCAGTCGCGCAGCTGCGCGAACGCCACCCCGCCGTAGTCGCGCAGTCGCAGTACCCGGCCTGCGACGCTGACCCGGGTTCCGGGGTCGGCGCCCAGCGCCTCGGCGACGGTGTGGCTGGGCGGGCTGCCGACCGGGTAGGCCTCGACACCGTCGTCCTGCAGGGCTTGGAGCTTGGCCATCCGGACCCGAACCTGTTCGGGTAGCCGGGGCCCACCCTCGCCGGGCTCGTCGCTCGGCAGGCTCACATCCGGCGCGGTGCCGTCGCTGTGCAACAGCCCGGTGGCGACGAGCTCGCCGGGTGCGGCGATGTGGTGTCCGGTGTGCGGCTGCTCGTGGCGGCGCGAGAACGGAAGGACCAGAAAGCCTTCGGCGATCACCGACGCGACGCCCACCCGGGGCACCAGCCGGGCGTCGTCGTAGCAGGCGTACCGCGGAACCCACTCGGGCTGATACTTCATGTTCGACCGGTACAGCGTCTCGAGCTGCCACCACCGGGAGAAGAACACCAGGGTCCAGCGCCACAGCCGGGCGATCGGACCCGCCCCGAGCTGTGAGCCCTGCTCGAACGCGGACCGGAACATCGCGAAGTTCAACGAGATACGGGTCACCCCGATGTCCTCGGCCTGCAGACACAGCTCGCTGACCATCAATTCGATGGTGCCGTTCGGGGATTGGGGCGAGCGGCGCATCAAGTCCAGTGATACGCCGTTGGTCCCCCACGGCACCAACGAGAGCATCGCGACCACCCGCTGGTCCTGCACCGCCTCGACCAGCATGCAGTCCCCGTCGGCGGCGTCGCCGAGGCGGCCCAGCGCCATCGAGAAGCCTCGTTCGTCGTCGGTGTCGCGCCACGCGTCGGCACGCTCGATGACCTCCGCCATCTCCGCGGCGGTCAGGTCGCGGTGCCGACGGATGCGCACCTGGGCACCGGCGCGGCGGGCGCGGGTCACCGCCTGGCGCACGGCACGCATCTCCGAGCCGGACAACCGGAAATCGTTGGCGTGCAGGATCGCCTCGTCACCCAACTGCAGCGCGTTGAGCCCGCACTCGCTGAAGGCCTGCGCCCCAGCGGAGCTGGCACCCATCACCCCCGGGGCCCAGCCGTAGCTCAGGCACAACTCGAGCCAGGCGTCGATGGCCTGCGGCCAGGACCTCGGGTCGCCGACGGGGTCACCGCTGGCCAGGCAGACGCCCACTTCGACGCGATAGGTGATCGCGGCACGTCCGTTGGGCGCGAACACCACCGCCTTGTCCCGCCGGGTGGCGAAGTATCCCAGCGAGTCGTTCTTGCCGTAGGTCTCGAGCAGACCGCGGATGGCCGACTCGTCCTCGCCGGTCAGCGCATTGTCGGCGCGTTGGGACTGGAACAGCACCACCGCGGCGGCCATCAGAGCCAGCGCACCGAACAGGCCGAGCATCGCGCTGACGATCACATGCGGATTACCGGTGAAAGCATCGGGGTCCGCACCGGCGAAGGCGCCGACGCGGTTCAGGGCGTACCAGAACCGATCCGGTGGTGCCAGCGTGCCGGGGAACAGCTCGAGCAGACCCCACCCGAACAGCGTGCCGATCGCCAGGCCGGCCACCAGCACTCCGGCCGCCTTGGCCAGCGCACCGCGCCGCGCCTTGGCCCAGAACTGCTTGCGGGCCAGCAGCAGAAAGGCGATCGCGGCGAGATGGAAGGCCAGCCCGATGATCTCGCCGACTTCCTCGACCCACGTCTCCTCCCCGGAGAGCAGGTCGCCGATGTTCCAGCCGACCGCGGCGATCATGTAGCCGACAAGTGCCCACCAGGCGATGCGCTTGCGGGCCGCGAGCGCCCCGGCCAGCAGGGCGAGCACGAACGCCCACGCGAAACTGGTGTCGGGGAAGTTGAAGATGTACTCGTCGACGAATTCGCGGGGAACCCGGATCAGCGACCTGACCAGCGGTGAGATGCTGGCCAGCAGCGACAGCGTCGCGATGACGCCCACAGTCCAGCCCGCCGCCGTCGGCACCCACCGGTAGCGCGACGTCAGGCGTGCCCGGGTGGGGCTCGTTACGGTCATAGGCCGGGAGGATATTCGCTACCAGACGGGACCGGTGTACTTCTCGCCCGGGCCTTTCCCCGGCTCCTCGGGCGCGGCACTGGCCTCGCGAAACGCCAGTTGCAGCGACTTGAGCCCGTCGCGAACCGGCCCGGCGTGCGGCCCCAGGTACTCGGCGGAGGCCGTCACCAGGCCGGCCAGCCCGGTGATCAGCCGGCGGGCCTCGTCGAGGTCGCGGTGCGGGCTCTCGTCCGGGTCGTCGGCGGACAGCCCGAGCTTCTCGGCCGCCGCGCTCATCAACATCAGCGCGGCCCGGGTGATGACTTCCACCGCGGGCACCTCGGCAAGCTCGCGGGTGGTGGGCTGCGGCTCGGGTCGAGGCGGTTCGGGAGAATCGGTCATGCCTGCTAGACTGGCATGCGCGACCGTCCCGGCAACGTCCGGGACAGCAAGTGGAGTCCCGCTCCCACCGCTCACCGACGACACCGTCGAAGGTACAGCGGTCCGGTCACAGACGTCGGCGACGTCTGTCCTGGTCGGTGTCGGGCCCTGCTGTGAGCAGGGCTTTTCTGCTCTCCGGGGCAGGCGCCGGACGTGTGTGAGGGCTCCTGAAGGACAGCAGTACTTATCCAGGGAGGCCCCATCAGCACTGAGACCCGCGTCAACGAGCGCATCCGCGTACCTGAGGTTCGCCTGATCGGACCGGGCGGTGAACAGGTAGGCATTGTGCGCATCGAAGATGCTCTCCGCGTCGCCGCGGATGCCGATCTCGATCTCGTCGAAGTAGCCCCCAATGCCAGGCCTCCGGTCTGCAAGATCATGGACTACGGCAAGTACAAGTACGAGACGGCCCAGAAGGCACGCGAGTCTCGCAAGAATCAGCAGCAGACCGTCGTCAAGGAACAGAAGCTGCGTCCCAAGATCGACGACCACGACTACGAGACCAAGAAGGGTCACGTCGTCCGGTTCCTGGAAGCCGGGTCGAAGGTCAAGGTGACCATCATGTTCCGCGGCCGCGAGCAGTCGCGGCCCGAGCTGGGTTTCCGGCTCCTGCAGCGCCTGGGCGCCGACGTCGCCGACTACGGCTTCGTCGAGACGTCCGCCAAGCAGGACGGACGAAACATGACGATGGTGCTGGCTCCGCACCGCGGCGCGAAGACTCGCGCCAAGGCGGCTCACGATGCAGACGCTCCGACGGCTCAGCGTGGCAACGCGCAGGCCGCCCAGGAAGCACCCACCGACACACCACAGAACTGAGGAAACATGCCCAAGGCGAAGACCCACAGCGGCGCTTCGAAGCGGTTCCGGCGCACCGGAACCGGAAAGATCGTGCGCCAGAAGGCCAACCACCGCCACCTGCTCGAGCACAAGCCGTCCACCCGCACCCGCCGGCTCGACGGCCGCACCGAGGTGGCAGGCAACGACACCAAGCGTGTCAAGAAGATGCTCAACGGCTGACCCAGCCTGGCAGCGTCGACGCTCCACCGACCACCTCGGCGGCTCGGCCGGCCCGGCCGAGCGCTACCCATGAACTGAACGACGATAGGAAACACCCATGGCACGCGTGAAGCGCGCGGTCAACGCGCAGAAGAAGCGGCGTACCGTCCTGAAGGCATCGAAGGGCTACCGGGGCCAGCGGTCCCGGCTGTACCGCAAGGCCAAGGAACAGCAGCTGCATTCGTTGACCTACGCCTACCGGGACCGGCGCGCCCGCAAGGGCGAGTTCCGCAAGTTGTGGATCTCGCGCATCAATGCGGCCGCCCGTTCCAACGACATCACCTACAACCGGCTGATGCAGGGCCTCAAGGCCGCCGGCGTCGAGGTCGATCGGAAGAACCTCGCCGAGTTGGCGGTCAGCGACCCGGCTGCCTTCACCGCGCTGGTCGAGGTCGCCAAGGGTGCGCTGCCCGCCGATGTGAACGCCCCGTCGGGCGAGGCTGCCTGACCCTCACCGAGCGTTCTGCCCGGGTGGTGGCGGCAGTCAAACTGCACCGCCACACCGGGCGCCGCCGCGCCGCACGCTTCCTCGCCGAGGGACCCAACCTCGTCGAGGCGGCGCTGCGGCGCGGACTCGTTTCCGAGGTCTTCGCCACCGAGTCGGCCGCTGAACGATTCGCCGCAATGTTGTCCGGCGCACCGGTGCAACTGGTCACCGAGCGGGCGGCGAAAGCGTTGTCCGACACCGTGACCCCGGTGGGGCTGGTGGCTGTGTGCACGATTCCCGACACCGGTCTCGATGACGTGCTGGCCGGTGCGCCCAGGCTGCTGGCGGTGCCGGTGGGTGTCTCCGAACCAGGCAACGCGGGCACCATCGTCCGGGTGGCCGACGCGATGGGCGCCGACGCGGTCGTGCTCGCCGGCGACAGCGTCGACCCGTACAACGGAAAGTGCCTGCGCGCCTCGGCCGGCAGCATCTTCTCGATCCCGGTGCTCGCCGGCGGTGAGGTCGCCGATGCGCCGGGAGTGGTCCACCGCATGCGGGAGTCGGGGCTGACGGTGTTCGCCACCGTCCTCGACGGCTCGATCAGCCTCGACGATGCCGAACTCGACCGGCGGACCGCCTGGCTGTTCGGTCCGGAGGCGCACGGCTTGGCGCCCGAGGTCGCCGACCTGGCGAGCGTGCGGGTGCGGATCCCGATGCCCGGGGCCGCCGAGAGCCTCAACGTCGCCGCCGCCGCATCGATCTGTCTCTACCAGAGTGCGAGGGCGGCTCGGCGCGGCTGAGGACCGGCCGGGGTGTATTGTTCGGCGATACAGATCGGGCACACTTTGTAATGCTCGCGGTTCGACCGAGATCGGGGACGAGATGGCTCGCTACGACTACATCGTCGCCGGGGCGGGCTCAGCGGGATGCGTGCTGGCCAACCGGCTCTCCGCCGATCCGGGTGTCTCGGTCCTGCTGATCGAGGCCGGGGGCCCCGACCGCCATCCGATGTTCCACGTGCCCAAGGGCTCCGGGACTCTGATGGAGAACGAGAAGTACGCCTGGCGCTACGCCACCACCCCGTTCGGGCCGAAACAGCGGCCCGAGTTTTGGGCGCGGGGCAAGGTGATCGGCGGTTCGAGCTCCATCAACGGCATGGTCTACAACCGCGGCAACCAGGCCGACTACGACGAGCTGGAGCGGCTGGGTAACAAGGGCTGGGGCTGGTCGGACATCCTGCCCATCTTCAAGGCGTTCGAGGACAACGAGTTCGGACCCTCGCCGACCCGCGGCGCGGGCGGGCCGCTGCACGTGTCGGTCGCCGCTGAACAGGATGTGCTCTGCCAGGAGATCGTGGCCGCCGGCGCCGGCGCCGGCCTGCGGGAGATGCTCGACATCAACGAATCCGACGAACCCCGGATCGGCTACACCCCGGCGACCATCCGCAACGGGCGCCGGGTCAGTGCCGCCGACGCATTCCTCAAGCCGGTGCGTAACCGCCCCAACCTGGAAGTCCGCACCAACACCACCGTGACCCGGGTGCTGATCGAACACGACCGTGCGGTCGGAGTCGAGGTGGTTTCTCCCGGCGGTGCTTCCGCGACGCTGCGTGCTGACCGCGAAGTGATCCTCGCGCTCGGCAGCATGGGCAGCCCCAAGGCACTGCAGCTGTCCGGTATCGGTCCGCGTGAGCTGCTGGAGCGCGCCGGAGTGCCGGTGGTCCTCGACCGCCGGTACGTCGGGCGCCGGATGCGCGAGCACCGGTGCTTCGCGATGAAGTTCCGGCTCAACGAGGACCTCGGCTACAACCGCCAGCTGTCGACCCGGCTGGGGCAGGGGTTGACCGCGTTGCGCTACCTCGCCAGCCGAAAGGGATCACTGGCCACCCCGACATTCGACGTGCTGGCCTTCCTCAAGACCGCCGACGACGCCGAACGGGTGGACGGCCAGCTGTTGTTGGGGCCGTTCACGATTCCGGCGTACCAGGAGGGGGAGTCGGTCTCCATCGAACGAGCTCCGGGAATGTCCTGCCTCGGTTTCACGCTGCGTCCCACCTCCGAAGGCGAAGTGGCGATCACCGGCAGTGATCCCGACGCCCCGCTGCGCCTGGAGCCCAACTACCTCGCCACCGCCTACGACAGGACCACCACGGCCAACCTGATGCGGCGGACCCGCGAACTGTTCGCGCAATCGCCGATCGGTGAGCGGATCGACCACGAGACCTTCCCCGGCCCCGGGGCCGACACCGACGACGAGCTGATCGACTCCGCACTCGACGGCGGCTATACCGGCTACCACGCGATCGGCAGCTGCGCGATGGGGCCGAGCGACGACGATGTCGTCGACAGCAGGCTGCGGGTCAGAGGCATCGATGCGCTACGCGTGGTCGACTGCTCGGCGATGCCGATCATGTTGGCGGGCAACCTGAACGGACCGGTGATGGCGATGGCCGCCCGGGCCGCGCAGTTCATCGTCGACGAGCAGTGACCGCCGCTCAGCCCGACAGCAGACCCCGGGCCACATGGGTGATCTGCACCTCGTTGCTGCCCGCATAGATCATCAACGACTTGGCGTCGCGGGCGAGCTGCTCGACCCGGTACTCGGTCATGTACCCGTTGCCGCCGAAGAGCTGAACCGCCTCCATCGCGACGTCGGTGGCGGCCTGCGAGCAGTACCACTTGATCGCCGACGCCTCGGCCAGCGATATCGAGGTCCCGGTCTGGGTCGCCTCGACGACGCGGAACAACATGTTGCGCACGTTCATCCGGGCCACTTCCATCGTCGCCAGCTTGAGCTGGATGAGCTGGAACTGGCCGATCTCCTGCCCCCAGAGCGTGCGGGACCTGGCGTAGTCGACGCTCAGCCGCAGGCATTCCTCGATCACGCCCAGCGCCATCGCGGCCACGCCGATGCGTTCGGCGGAGAAATTGGAGCGTGCGCTGTCGCGCCCGTCGCCGGCGTCGTTGTCTTCGGTCTCGCCCAGCAGGCGGTCACGCCCCAGCCGGACGTCGTTGAAGAACAGCTCGCCGGTCCGGGAGGAGTGGATTCCCATCTTGCGCAGCGGCCTGGACTGGACGAAGCCGTCCATGCCGCGGTCCAGCACGAAGGTCAGGACCTTGCGGTTGCGCTTGTCGACCGTGGGGTCGTGCTCCTCGAGTTTGGCGTAGACCACGACCACGTCAGCATCCGGTCCGTTGGTGATGAAGGTCTTCTGACCGTTGAGGATGTAGTCGTCACCGTCGCGCACCACATAGGACTTCATTCCGCCGAACGCGTCGGAGCCAGAGTCCGGTTCGGTGATGGCCCACGCGCCGACCTTGTCGTAGGTCACCAGGCCCGGCAGCCAGCGCTCCTGCTGGGCCAGGGTGCCGCGGCTCATGATCGTCGGCACCGTCAGCCCCAGGCTGACGCCCATGCCGGTGACCACTCCCATGGCGACTCGGCACAGTTCGCTGACCACCACGAAGCCCATGCCGGCCGAACCCGCGCCACCGCCGAACATGCCCCCGGATGCGGGCTTGGCGCTCGATGGGCCACCCTCACGCAGTGCGGCCAGGCGCTTGTTCAGCCCGTCGCGCGCCATGTCGGCGATCCCGAACGTGGTGAACAACTTGCGGATGATGGGGTAGGGCTCCATCTCGCCGCTTTCGAGCGCATCGAGGTGGGGGCGGATCTCCTTGTCGACGAACTCGCGCACCGCGTCGCGCACCGCGAGGTCGACGTCTGACCATTCGAGCATGGGTTCAGGCTGCCTCAGCCCGGCCGCGTCCGCGCGCCGGACGGACACCGGCCAGCGAGAACGTCGAATGCACCAGCGACCCCACCCGATCGAGCAGCGATTTGTGGGTGGGCACGTAGTGCATCGGCAGGCCGCGGCGATCCCGCGGCGGGGCCATGAACGCGGGTGCCTCGACCAACGGTGCGTCGGGCGGTGTCTTTCCCTCTGCGCGGCGGTAGGCGGCCACCGCGCGCGGATGCAGCCGGACCTCGTCGGGCACCGCGACGAACGCCAGCTCGACGAGCTTGCCGAACAGGCGCAGCAGGACCTCGTCCCCGGCGGTCCATCGCATGCCCGCCCGCTCACGGACCACGGGGTCGAAAACCCCTGCGGCGATCCAGCGTTGGGCGCCCACCATCGGCTTGAACATCTGATCCCACAGCCCGGTGGGCATCATCACGAACCACGGCTTGGGGATGCGCAGCGAGAATATGTCCAGGGTCGCCTGGTTGATCTCGAGTTCTTCGCCGCATTTTCGCTCCCAGTACTGTCCGAACGCCTCCCAGGATTCGGGCACCGGGCGCATGCTCATGCCGTACATGCGGTACCACTGGACGTGCTCGTCGAACAGCTGACGTTTCTCGGCCTCGGTCAGCCCGCCGCAGAAGTATTCGGCGGTCTTGATGATGAGCATGAAGAAGGTGGCGTGCGCCCAGTAGAACGTCTCCGGGTCCAGCGCGTGGTAGCGCCGCCCGGTGGTGTCGACACCCTTGATCGTGGTGTGGAAGCCGCGGATCTGCGCGCCGGTCTGCGCGGCACGGTCTCCGTCGTAGACGACCCCCATGATGGGGTACACCGAGCGGGCGACCCGCTGCAGGGGTTCGCGCAGCAGAACGGAATGGTCCTCGACGCCGGCGCCGAGTTGGGGGTACATGTTCTGGATCGCACCGATCCAGACGCCGAGCATTCCGGTGCGGACATCGCCGAAGTACTTCCAGGTCAGTGAGTCCGGGCCCAGCGGGCATTCCGTCGGGGTCGCGCTGTGGTCTGAGATCGCCGTTGATCGCACCGTCTCACGATAGGCGCTGACAACAATCGTTGTCTATCAATTCGGGGTGCGCCGGCGCTGCTGTTACGCACCCTCCACAGCCCATCCATATGGCCGTGACCTGCGAATTCAGCGGGTCGATCAGCCTGGATTAGGCTGGCAGACGTGGACGAGGCGGTGTCGAGTGAACCGGGAGACGATCACTCGTCGGGGCCGATCGGCTGGCTGCGGGGCGTCAATCAGCACGATCAGGTCATCTCGATCATCCGCCGGGCCCGCCGCGCGCTGCCCGGGGATCCCGAATTCGGTGACCCGCTGTCGGTGTCCGGTGTCGGTTATCCGCGGGTGGCGGCCAAGGCCGCCGACCGGCTGCTGGAACGCCAGGCGGCGTCGCGTGAAATCAGCCTGGGAGCCCTGCAGGTCTGGCAGGCGCTGACCGAACGGGTATCCGGCCGGCCGGCGAACGCCGAGGTGACCCTGGTCTTCACCGACCTGGTGGGCTTCTCGAACTGGTCGCTGGACGCCGGTGACGAGGCCACGGTGCGACTGCTGCGCCGCGTCGCCCAGGTCGTCGAGCCGCCACTGCTCGAGGCCGGCGGCCACATCGTCAAACGGATGGGCGACGGGATCATGGCGGTTTTCGCGTATCCGGTCACCGCCGTGCGCGCGGCGATCACCGCCCGCGAGGCCATAAAGACCGTTGAGGTCGAGGGCTATACGCCGCGCATGCGAGTGGGTGTCCATACCGGCCGGCCACAGCGGATCGGTTCGGACTGGCTCGGCGTCGATGTCAACCTCGCCGCCCGCGTGATGGAGCGTGCCACCCGGGGCGAGCTGATCGTCTCCGCGTCGACCCTCGAGCGGATCCCGCCCGACGAGTTCGAGACCCTGGGGGTGACGGCGCACAAGGTGCGCCGACAGGTGTTCGCTCCGAAGCAGGACGGGGTGCCCGCCGACTTCGTGATGTACCGCCTGCGGGTGCGCCGGTCGCAGTCCGCCGACGCAGACGACGGCGACGAAGCCGAGGCCTGACCCCCGCCGCCGAAACGGCATTCCGGCAGCGAAAGTGCGAGAACGGGCCTGCCGGAATGCCAGTTCGGGAGGGTCAGGCGAACTCGTCGGCGGACGCCTCGATCCAGTCGGAGCGCCACGATTCGGGCGGATCCTCGAGCAGCTCACCCGGCATCAGCCATTCGTAGATCTCGGCGTAGGTCCGGCTGAGCTGGCCGCCGACGCGGCGGTTGAGCATGGCGGGGGAGAGCTCGTCGAACCCGGCCAGCCCCATCGACGCCACGATCTGGGCCGCGCTGGCCACGGTGGCCTGCTGGAAGTTGGCCACCCGCGCGGTCTTGTCCGCGACGTCGAGGGCCCTGGCCCTCCCGGGATCCTGGGTCGCCACCCCGGTGGGACACCGGTTGGTGTGGCACTTGAGCGCCTGAATGCAGCCGACGGCGAACATCATCGCCCGGGCCGACAGGGTGAAGTCGGCGCCCTGACAGATTCGGCTGACGATGTCGACGCCGCTGGCCACCTTCCCCGACGCGCCGAGCTTGACCCGGTCCCGCAACCCGGTGCCGACCAGGCAGTTGTGCACCATCATCAGGCCCTCGGTCAGCGGCATCCCGATGTGGTCCTCGAACTCCACCGGCGCGGCCCCGGTCCCGCCCTCGGCGCCGTCGACGATCACGAAGTCCGGCGCGATCCCGGTGGCGATGATCGCCTTGCAGATCGACAGGAACTCGGTGCGCGCCCCGACACAGAGTTTGAAGCCCACCGGTTTTCCCCCGGACAGCCGGCGCAGGGTCGTAAGGAACTCGGTGAACTCCACCGGGGTTCGAAACGCGCTGTGCGCGGGCGGGGACACCACGGTCTGTCCCACCGGCACCCCGCGGGTCGCGGCGATCTCGTCGCTGACCTTGGCGCCGGGCAATACGCCGCCGAGCCCGGGCTTGGCGCCCTGGGACAACTTCACCGAGACCGCCTTGACCTCGGCCAGCCTGGACTTCTCGGCGAATGCGACCGGATCGAAACTGCCGTCGGTGTCGCGGCAGCCGAAATAGCCCGAGCCGATCTCCCAGATCAGGTCGCCGCCGCGCAGGTGGTACGGGCTGATGCCGCCCTCCCCGGTGTCGTGGGCGAAGCCCCCGCGCGCGGCTCCCGCATTGAGGGCCTCGATGGCGTTGGCCGACAACGCACCGAAGCTCATCGCCGAGACGTTCAGCAGGGCGATGTCGTAGGGCTGTTCGCAGTCCGGACCGCCGAGCCGCACCCGCGGGGCGAGGTCGTCGGCGAAGTGGGCGCGCAACGAGTGCCGCAGGAACTCGTAGCCGCGCGCGTTCACGTCGCGCTGGGTGCCGAAGGGCTCGTCGCCCTTGGTGCCCTGGGCGCGGTCGTAGACCAGTTCGCGGGTCTCCCGGTCGAACGGTGCCGCCTCGGTGTTCGACTCGATGAAGTACTGCCGGATCTGCGGGCGGATCGACTCCATCAACGGGCGCATGTGCCCGAGAACCGGATACGTCCGCAGGATGGTTCGCCGTGTCTGGGTCAGATCCCAGGTGCCCAGCGCGGCCAGGGCCGCCAGTATCGCCGCCGGTAGCGCCCATCCGGCATGGACGAGAGCCGCCAGCGCCGCGGCTGCGGCTGCCAGAATCCACACTGTGGCGACGATCACGGGCCGGATCAACACGGCGTGAGGGTATCGCGCCGAGGGGAAACGCCCGCGAGACGCCGCGAGCCGATCGCCTATGATCGCCGGGTGGCTGAGCAGCCGGTGGACCTATCAGATGCCGCACTGACCGGTGCGGTGCGCGCTGCCGTGCACGCATTCGACGAGGCGTCCAGCCTCGACGAGCTGGCCCGCGCAAAGACCGAACACCTCGGGGACCGTTCGACGATCGCCCTGGCCCGGCAAGCTCTCGGGGCGATACCGAAGGCCGAGCGCGCCGACGCGGGCAAACGGGTCAATGTCGCGCGCACCGAGGCGCAGCGCGCCTATGACGACCGGTTGGCCGTGCTGCGCGCCGAGCGGGACGCCGCCGTGCTCGTCGCCGAGCGCATCGACGTCACGCTCCCGTCCACCCGCCAGCCCATCGGTGCCCGGCACCCCATCACGATCCTCGCCGAACACATCGCCGACACCTTCGTCGCGATGGGCTGGGAGCTGGCCGAGGGACCCGAGGTCGAGACCGAGCAGTTCAACTTCGACGCGCTGAACTTCCCGCCGGACCATCCGGCGCGCAGTGAGCAGGACACCTTCCACGTCGCGCCCGAGGGCTCGCGGCAGCTGCTGCGCACCCACACCTCGCCGGTGCAGATCCGCGCGCTGCTGGAACGCGACCTGCCGGTCTACATCATCTCGATCGGCCGCACGTTCCGGACCGACGAACTCGACGCCACCCACACGCCGGTCTTCCACCAGGTGGAGGGGCTGGCCGTGGACAAGAACCTCACGATGGCCAACCTGCGCGGCACGCTGGACGCGTTCGCCCGCTCGGAGTTCGGGCCGGAGGGCCGCACCCGGTTCCGGCCGCACTTCTTCCCGTTCACCGAACCGTCGGCCGAGGTCGACATCTGGTTCCCGAACAAGAAGGGCGGACCCGGCTGGGTGGAATGGGGCGGCTGCGGAATGGTCAACCCGAATGTGTTGCGGGCCTGCGGTATCGACCCGGAGGTCTACTCGGGCTTCGCATTCGGCATGGGATTGGAGCGCACCCTGCAGTTCCGCAACGGCATCCCCGACATGCGCGACATGGTCGAGGGCGACGTCCGCTTCTCGCTGCCGTTCGGAGTGGGTGCCTGATGCGCCTTCCCTACAGCTGGCTGCGCGACGTCGTGGCGGCCGGCGCACCGGGCTGGGACGTGCCCGCCGAAGATCTCGAAGAGGCGCTCATCCGCATCGGCCACGAGGTCGAGGAGATCATCCCGGTCGGGCCGGTCAGCGGACCGTTGACCATCGGCCGGGTCGCCGAGATCGAGGAGCTCACCGAGTTCAAGAGGCCGATCCGGGCCTGCAAGGTCGACGTGGGGGCGCAGAACCTCGACGGTGAGTACCGCGACATCGTCTGCGGTGCAACCAACTTCGCCGTCGGGGACCTTGTGGTGGTGGCCTTGCCGGGAACGGTGCTGCCGGGTGACTTCACCATCTCCGCACGCAAGACCTACGGTCGCACCTCCGACGGGATGATCTGTTCGACAGCCGAACTCAACCTCGGCACCGACCATTCCGGCATCCTGGTGCTGCCGCCCGGCACCGCCGAGCCGGGCGATCCGGCGGCCGGTGTGGTGGGCCTCGACGACGTGGTGTTCCATCTGGCGATCACCCCGGACCGCGGCTACTGCCTGTCGGTGCGCGGCATGGCACGCGAGATCGCCAACGCCTACGACCTGGACTACGCCGACCCGGCCGAGGTGGCGCCGTTGCCCGCCGACGGGGAAGCGCTGCCGGTGACCATCGATGCGGGCACCGGGGTGCAGCGTTTCGGCCTGCGCCCGGTCACCGGTATCGATCCGGCGGCCGTGTCGCCGTGGTGGATGCAGCGCCGGCTGCTGTTGTCGGGCATCCGCGCCATCTCGCCGGCGGTCGACGTCACCAACTACGTGATGCTCGAACTCGGCCATCCGATGCACGCGCACGATCGCAGCCTGATCGCCGGCGGGTTCCGGGTCCGCTTCGCCGAGCCGGGGGAGACGGTCGTCACCCTCGACGACGTCGAGCGCCGGCTCGACCCGGCCGACGTCCTGATCGTCGATGACGCCGCCACCGCGGCCATCGGCGGGGTGATGGGTGCCGGTACCACCGAGGTCCGTGAAACCACCACCGATGTGCTGCTCGAGGCGGCGGTGTGGGACCCCGCCGCGGTGTCGCGCACGCAGCGCCGGCTGCATCTGCACAGTGAGGCCGGCCGCCGCTACGAGCGCACCGTCGATCCCGCGGTGTCGGTCGCCGCGCTGGACCGGTGCGCGTCGCTGCTGGCCGACATCGCAGGCGGTGCAGTGCAACCCCGGCTCACCGACTGGCGGGGCGATCCGCCGGCCGAAGACTGGGCGCATCCGCCGGTGAGCATGCCGGTGGATCTGCCCGACCGCACCGCGGGTGTCGACTATCCCCCCGGTGCCGCTCAGAAACGGCTGACCCAGATCGGCGCGACGGTGGTCACCGACGGCGACCGGCTCACCGCGACGCCACCGAGCTGGCGCCCCGACATCCGCCAGCCGGCGGACCTGGTCGAAGAGGTGATGCGCCTCGAGGGCCTCGACGTGATTCCGTCGGTGCTGCCCACCGCGCCGGCCGGGCGCGGTCTGACGCCGGGGCAGAAGCGCCGTCGCGCGATCGGAAAGTCGCTGGCCCTCAACGGTTTCGTCGAGATCCTTCCGACACCGTTCCTGTCTGCGGAGATCTTCGACAAGTGGGGGCTGCCCGCCGGGGATCCGCGGCGAAGCACCACCGCGGTGGTCAACCCGCTGGAGTCCGACCGGCCGCATCTGGCCACCACGTTGCTGCCCGGGTTGCTCGATGCGTTGACCCGCAACGTCTCCCGCGGCGCGGTCGACGCGGCGCTGTTCGCGATCGCCCAGGTGGTCGAACCGACCAGTGAAACCCGTCCGGTGCAGCGCATTCCGAACGACCGGCGGCCCACCGACGACGAGATCGCGGTGCTGGATGCCTCGCTTCCGCGTCAGCCCCAGCATGTGGCCGCGGTGCTGGCCGGGCTACGCGAGCCCGCCGGTCCGTGGGGGCCGGGCCGCCCGGCGGAGGCCGCCGACGCGTTCGAGGCGGTGCGGGTCATCGGCCGTGCCGCCGGCGTCGAGTTCACCCTGCGCTCTGCCGCCCAGCTGCCCTGGCATCCCGGCCGGTGCGCCGAGGTCCTGATCGGTGACACGGTGGTCGGGCACGCCGGACAGTTGCACCCGGCCGTCATCGAACGTTCCGGGTTGCCGAAGGGCGCCTGCGCGCTCGAGCTGGACCTCGACTCCGTGCCCATCACCGACTCGATGCCGGTGCCCTCGGTATCGCCGTTCCCGGCGGTGTTCCAGGACATCGCGCTGGTGGTCGCCGACGACGTCGCCGCCCAGAGCGTGATCGACGCGGTGCGCGCGGGAGCCGGCGAGCTGCTCGAGGATGTGCGACTGTTCGACGTCTACACCGGTCCCCAGATCGGGAAGGGGCGCAAGTCGCTGGCGCTGGCGCTGCGGTTCCGCGCCCCGGACCGCACGCTGACCGAGGACGAGGCCAGCGCGGCGCGCGACGCCGCCGTGGCCGCCGCCGCGGAGCGCCTCGGTGCGGTGCTGAGGTCCTGAGGCCGATGCGCACCCGTATCGGGGTCGACGCCGCCGGGGCGCGGCCCAGTCGGAATTGATTTGCAATTTCATGCATAACCATCCACGATGGGTGGCATGACATCCGTCGCGGTTGCCGGTGCCAGCGGTTATGCAGGTGGCGAGATCTTGCGCCTGCTCCTCGGGCACCCCGCCTACGCCGATGGTCGACTCACCATCGGGGCGCTGACCGCCGCCGCCAGCGCGGGCAGCGCCCTGGGTGAGCATCATCGCAACCTGCTGCCGCTGGCCGGGCGGACGCTGGAGCCCACCGAGATCGACGTTCTGCACGGCCACGACGTCGTCTTCCTGGCCCTGCCGCACGGGCATTCGGCGGCACTGGCCGACCAGCTCGGTCCTGACACGCTGATCGTCGACTGCGGTGCCGACTTCCGGCTCACCGACGCGAACGCCTGGCAGCGGTTCTACGGCTCCGATCACGCCGGCAGCTGGCCCTACGGCCTGCCCGAGCTGCCCGACGCCCGCGAACAGCTGCGCGGCGCCACCCGCATCGCGGTCCCGGGGTGCTATCCGACCGCCGCACTGCTGGCGCTGTGGCCCGCGCTGGCCGCGGGCCTGGTCGAACCCGCCGTGAACGTGGTGGCGGTGAGCGGCACCTCCGGTGCCGGTCGCGCCGCCAAGGTCGATCTGCTCGGCTCGGAGGTGATCGGCTCGGCGCGCGCCTACAACGTGGGCGGAAAGCACCGCCACACCCCGGAGATCGCCCAGGGGCTGCGTGCCGTCAGCGGCCACGACGTCTCGGTGTCGTTCACCCCGGTGCTCATCCCGACCTCACGCGGAATCCTGGCCACCTGCACCGCGCGCACCGACGCGCCGCTGTCGGAGTTGCGCAGCGCCTACGAAAAAGCCTACGCCGAAGAACATTTCGTGCACCTACTGCCCGAGGGGCAGCTACCCACCACCGGGTCGGTGATCGGCAGCAACGCGGCCCAACTGGCGGTGGACCTCGACGCCGACGCCCAGACCTTCGTCGCGATCGCCGCGATCGACAACCTGGTCAAGGGAACCGGGGGAGCGGCGGTGCAGTCGATGAACCTCGCCCTGGGCTGGCCGGAGACCGAAGGCCTCTCGATCGTCGGGGTGGCACCGTGACCCGCCTGCTGCGCACGCAGGGGGTGACCGCACCGGCCGGCTTCCGGGCCACCGGCATCCCGGCGGGCATCAAGGCCTCCGGTGCGCTGGATCTGGCGCTGGTGTTCAACGAAGGACCCGATCACACCGCGGCGGCGGTATTCACCCGCAACAAGATCAAGGCGGCGCCGGTGCTGTGGACCCAGCAGGTCCTCACCACCGGCCGGCTGCGTGCGGTCATCCTCAACTCCGGCGGCGCCAACGCCTGCACCGGGCCCCAGGGTTTCCAGGACACCCACGCCACCGCCGAAGCCCTCGCCGCGGCGCTCTCGGAGTGGGGCACCGAGACCGGCGCCATCGAGGTCGCGGTGTGCTCCACCGGCCTGATCGGTGACCGGCTGCCGATGGACAAGGTCCTGGCCGGCGTGCAGGAGGTCGTCCACGAGATGGCCGGCGGTCTGACCGGCGGCGAAGAAGCCGCGCGGGCCATCATGACCACCGACACGGTCCCCAAACAGGTCGCCCTGCACCAGGACGACTGGACGGTCGGGGGAATGGCCAAGGGTGCGGGCATGCTCGCACCGTCGCTGGCCACGATGCTGTGTGTGATCACCACCGACGCGGCCGCCAGTCCCGCCGCACTGCACGCCGCGCTCGCCGCCGCGACCGCCACCACGTTCGACCGGCTCGACGTCGACGGCAGCTGCTCGACCAACGACACCGTGCTGCTGCTGGCCTCGGGCGCCAGCGAGATCACCCCGAGCCAGGACGAGCTCAACGCGGCGGTACTGCAGGTCTGCGACGACCTGTGCGCGCAGCTGCAGGCCGACGCCGAGGGGGTCACCAAGCGCATCGCGATCACCGTCACCGGCGCCGAGACCGAGGACGACGCGGTCACCGCCGCCCGGGTGATCGCCCGCGACAGCCTGGTCAAGACCGCGCTGTTCGGTTCCGATCCGAACTGGGGCCGGGTGCTCGCCGCCGTCGGGATGGCCCCGGTGCGCCTGGACGCCGAGCGGATCACGGTGTCGTTCAACGGGTCCCCGGTGTGCATCGACAGCGTCGGGGCGCCCGGGGCGCGGGAGGTCGACCTGTCGGCCGAGGACATCGAGGTGCGCGTCGACCTCGGCGCCGGCACCGCCACGGCGACGGTGCGCACCACCGACCTGTCCCACGCCTACGTCGAAGAGAATTCCGCCTACAGCTCATGACACTGCAGACAACCCAGAAGGCCGACGTGCTGGCCGCCGCGCTGCCGTGGCTCAAGGCGCTCAACGACAAGATCGTGGTCGTCAAGTACGGCGGCAACGCGATGACCGACGACACGCTCAAGGCGGCGTTCGCGGCCGACATGGTGTTCCTGCGCAACTGCGGTATCCACCCGGTGGTGGTGCACGGCGGCGGCCCGCAGATCAGCGCGATGCTCCGGAAGCTCGGCATCGCAGGCGATTTCAAGGGCGGCTTCCGGGTCACCACGCCCGAGGTGCTCGAGGTGGCCCGGATGGTGCTGTTCGGCCAGGTGGGCCGGGAGCTGGTGAACCTGATCAACGCGCACGGCCCCTACGCGGTGGGGATCACCGGCGAGGACGCCGGACTGTTCACCGCGGTGCGGCGCACCGTGATGGTCGAGGGTGTCCCCACCGACATCGGTCTGGTCGGTGACGTGTCCCAGGTCAACACCGACGCCGTGCTCGACCTCATCGACGCCGGTCGTATTCCGGTGGTCTCGACGATCGCCCCCGACGGCGACGGGCTGGTCTACAACATCAACGCCGACACCGCCGCCGCCGCGCTGGCCGACGCGCTCGGCGCCGAGAAACTGCTGATGCTCACCGACGTCGAAGGCCTCTACACGCGGTGGCCGGACCGGGGCTCGCTGGTCAGCCAGATCGACGTCGCCGCGCTGACCCAACTGCTTCCCACCCTGGAGGAGGGCATGGTGCCCAAGATCGAAGCCTGTCTGCGCGCCATCGGAGGCGGGGTGCCCAGCGCGCACGTCATCGACGGCCGGGTGGCCCACTGCGTGCTGGTCGAGCTGTTCACCGACGAGGGCGCCGGCACCAAGGTGGTGGCCAACCCATGACCGGACTGCTGGACCGCTGGTCGGCGGTGATGATGAACAACTACGGCACCCCGCCGCTGGCACTGACCAGCGGTGACGGCGCCGTCGTCACCGACACCGACGGAAAGTCCTACGTGGACCTGCTCGGCGGCATCGCCGTCAACGTGCTCGGCCACCGTCACCCCGCCGTCATCGAGGCGGTCACCCGGCAGATGAACACACTGGGCCACACCTCCAACCTCTACGCCACCGAGCCGGGCGTCGCGCTGGCCGAAGCGTTGGTCGACCTGCTCGGCGCCCCGGCCCGGGCCTTCTTCTGCAACTCCGGTACCGAGGCCAACGAAGTGGCCTTCAAGATCACCCGGCTGACCGGGCGCACGAAACTCGTTGCGGCAGAAGGCGCTTTCCACGGCCGCACGATGGGCTCACTGGCATTGACCGGGCAGCCGTCCAAGCAGGCGCCGTTCGCCCCGCTGCCCGGCGACGTCACCCACGTGCCCTACGGCGACATCGACCGGCTGCGCGGCGCCGTCGACTCCGGAACCGCCGCGGTCTTCCTCGAACCGATCATGGGGGAGGGCGGCGTGGTCGTCCCACCCGCCGGCTACCTGGCGGCGGCCCGCGAGATCACCGCCGAGCACGGCGCCCTGCTCGTCCTCGACGAGGTGCAGACCGGGGTGGGCCGCACCGGAGCCTTCTTCGCCCATCAGCACGACGGGATCACCCCCGACATCGTCACGCTGGCCAAGGGGCTCGGCGGGGGACTGCCGATCGGGGCCTGCCTGGCCATCGGCGAGACCGCCGACCTGCTCACCCCCGGCCTGCACGGCAGCACCTTCGGCGGCAACCCGGTGTGCACGGCCGCAGCGCTGGCGGTGCTGCGGGTGCTGGCCGAGGAACGGCTGATCGAGCGCGCCGACGTGCTCGGCAAGACGCTGTCGCACGGCATCGAATCGCTGGGCCATCCGCTGGTCGGCCATGTCCGCGGACGCGGGCTGCTGCGCGGTGTGGTGCTGACCGCCGAGGCGGCCAAACCGGTCGAGACCGCCGCCCGCGACGCCGGATTCCTGGTGAACGCGGCCGCGCCCGACGTGGTCCGGCTGGCGCCGCCGCTGGTCGTCACCGAAGCCCAGATCGACGCGTTCCTGGCGGCGCTGCCCGCCGTGCTGGATAAGGCGGTGCAATCCTGATGCGGCATTTCCTTCGCGACGACGACCTGACCCCCGACGAGCAGGCCGAGGTGCTGGCGCTGGCCGCCGAGGTCAAGAAGGATCCGTTCGCCCGCCGGCCCCTGGAGGGTCCGCGCGGGGTGGCGGTGATCTTCGAGAAGAACTCCACCCGCACCCGGTTCTCGTTCGAGATGGGCATCGCCCAGCTCGGCGGCCACGCGGTGGTGGTGGACGGGCGCAGCACCCAGCTCGGCCGGGAGGAGACCCTCGAAGACACCGGACGGGTCCTCTCGCGCTATGTCGACGCCGTCGTCTGGCGCACCTTCGCCCAGGAACGGCTGGCGGCGATGGCCTCGGGTTCGGGGGTGCCGATCGTCAATGCGCTGTCCGACGAGTTCCATCCGTGCCAGGTGCTCGCCGACCTGCAGACCCTGGTCGAATGGAAGGGTGCGCTGAAAGGCCTGCGGCTGAGCTATTTCGGTGACGGGGCCAACAACATGGCGCATTCGTTGATGCTCGGCGGGGTGACCGCCGGCATCGATGTCACGATCGCGGCGCCACGCGGATTCGAACCGCACCCGATGTTCGTCGCCGCCGCCGTCGAGCGGGGCCGCCAGACCGGTGCCGCGGTCACGGTGACCGACGACCCAGTGGCCGCGGCCAGCGGCGCCGATGTTCTGGTCACCGACACCTGGACCTCGATGGGGCAGGAGAACGACGGCCTGGACCGGGTGCGCCCGTTCCGGCCGTTCCAGCTGAACTCGGCCCTGCTCGACCGGGCCGACTCCGATGTCGCGGTGCTGCACTGCCTGCCCGCGCACCGCGGTCACGAGATCACCGACGAGGTGATCGACGGACCGCGCAGCGCGGTGTGGGACGAGGCCGAGAACCGGCTGCACGCCCAGAAGGCGCTGTTGGTGTGGTTGTTGGACAAGAAGACCTCGACGTGACCGCAACACCGTCCCCCGCGACCACCCGGGCCGCCCGGCAGGCGCGCATCATCGCGCTGCTGTCGGCGCAGTCGGTGCACAGCCAGAGTGAGTTGGCCGCGCTGCTGGCCGCCGACGGCATCGAGGTCACCCAGGCCACGCTCTCGCGGGACCTGGAAGAGCTCGGGGCGGTCAAGCTGCGCGGCGCCGACGGCGGCATGGGTGTCTACGTCGTGCCCGAGGACGGCAGCCCGGTCCGCGGGGTGACCGGCGGAACCGAACGGGTGTCGCGGCTGCTCTCCGATCTGCTGGTGTCCACCGACGCCAGCGGCAACCTGGCGGTGTTGCGGACCCCGCCCGGCGCCGCGCACTATCTGGCCAGCGCGATCGACCGGGCCGCGCTGCCCTTCGTGGTCGGCACCATCGCCGGTGACGACACCATCCTGGTGGTGGCCCGCGAACCGATGACCGGTGCGCAACTGGCCGCCACCGTCGAAGACCTCTCTCGAGCCTGAAGCAACACACGAAAAGGAGCTTTGCTATGTCCGAGCGCGTCATCCTGGCGTATTCCGGCGGCCTGGACACCTCGGTGGCCATCAGCTGGATCGGCAAGGAGACCGGCCGCGAGGTGGTGGCCGTGGCCATCGACCTCGGTCAGGGGGGCGAGGACATGGACGTCGTCCGGCAGCGCGCCCTGGACTGCGGGGCGGTCGAAGCGGTTGTCGTGGACGCCCGCGACGAGTTCGCCGAGCAGTACTGCCTGCCGGCGATCAAGTCCAACGCGCTCTACATGGACCGCTACCCGCTGGTCTCGGCGCTGAGCCGGCCGCTGATCGTCCGCCATCTCGTCGACGCCGCCCGCGAACACGGCGGCGGCATCGTCGCGCACGGCTGCACCGGCAAGGGCAACGACCAGGTCCGCTTCGAGGTCGGGTTCGCCTCGCTGGCACCCGATCTGAAGGTGCTGGCTCCGGTGCGTGACTACGCCTGGACCCGGGAGAAGGCCATCGCCTTCGCCGAGGAGAACGCCATCCCGATCAACGTCACCAAGCGTTCGCCGTTCTCGATCGACCAGAACGTGTGGGGCCGCGCCGTGGAGACCGGCTTCCTGGAGCACCTGTGGAACGCCCCGACCAAGGACGTCTACGACTACACCGAGGATCCGACGGTCAACTGGAGCAGCCCGGACGAGGTCGTCGTCGGATTCGACAAGGGCGTACCGGTGAGCATCGACGGGCAGCCGGTGACGGTGCTGCAGGCCATCGAGCAGCTCAACGCCCGCGCCGGGGCGCAGGGGGTCGGCCGCCTCGACGTCGTCGAGGACCGGCTGGTCGGCATCAAGAGCCGGGAGATCTACGAGGCACCCGGTGCGATGGTGCTGATCACCGCGCACACCGAACTCGAACACGTGACGCTGGAGCGCGAACTCGGCCGGTTCAAGCGCAACACCGATCAGCGCTGGGGTGAGCTGGTCTATGACGGCCTGTGGTACTCGCCGCTGAAGACCGCGCTGGAGGCGTTCGTGGCCAACACCCAGGAGCACGTGACCGGCGAGATCCGGATGGTGCTGCACGGTGGGCACATCGCCGTCAACGGCCGCCGCAGCGCCGAATCCCTCTATGACTTCAACCTCGCCACCTACGACGAGGGCGACACCTTCGACCAGTCCGCGGCCAAGGGATTCGTGCACGTGCACGGCCTGTCGTCGAGCCTGTCGGCGCGCCGGGACCTGGCGGGCTCATGAGTGAGCGCCGGCGCAGCACCAACGAGGGGTCGCTGTGGGGCGGCCGGTTCGCCGACGGCCCGTCGGATGCCCTGGCCGCGCTGAGCAAGTCCACGCATTTCGACTGGGCGCTGGCGCCCTACGACATCGCGGCCTCCAAAGCCCATGCCGCGGTGCTGTTCCGGGCGGGTCTGCTGACCGTCGAGCAGCGTGACGGTCTGCTGGCCGGGCTGGACGCCCTGGCCGCCGACGTCGCCGACGGCAGCTTCGGGCCGCTGGTCAGCGACGAGGACGTGCACGGCGCGCTTGAGCGCGGTCTGATCGACCGGGTGGGCGCCGAACTCGGTGGCCGGCTGCGCGCGGGCCGCTCGCGCAACGACCAGGTGGCCACGCAGTTCCGGATGTGGCTGCGCGACGCGATCCGGCGGGTCGCCGACGGGGTGCTCGACGTGGTGGCGGCGCTGGCGACCCAGGCCGCCGCGCATCCGACGGCGATCATGCCCGGGAAAACGCATCTGCAGTCCGCGCAGCCGATCCTGCTGGCCCACCACCTGCTCGCGCACGCCCACCCGCTGCTGCGCGATGTCGACCGGCTGGCCGATTTCGATGCCCGCGCGGCGGTGTCGCCGTACGGCTCGGGTGCGCTGGCCGGCTCGTCGCTGGGGCTGGACCCCGACGCGATCGCCCAAGAGCTGGGCTTCGCAGCGGCGGCGGACAACTCGGTCGACGCCACCGCGTCGAGGGACTTCGCCGCCGAGGCGGCGTTCGTGCTGTCGATGATCGCGGTGGATCTGTCCCGGCTGGCCGAGGACATCATCTTGTGGAGCACCACCGAGTTCGGCTACGTCACCCTGCATGACGCGTGGTCGACGGGCAGCTCGATCATGCCGCAGAAGAAGAACCCCGACATCGCCGAACTGGCGCGCGGCAAGTCCGGCCGGCTGATCGGGAACCTGACCGGATTGCTGGCCACGCTGAAGGCGCAGCCGCTGGCCTACAACCGTGATCTGCAGGAGGACAAGGAGCCGGTCTTCGACTCGGTCGCCCAACTGGAGATGCTGCTGCCGGCGATGGCCGGGCTGGTGGCCACGTTGCGCTTCGACGTCGACCGGATGGCCGAGCTGGCTCCGCTGGGCTACACGCTGGCCACCGATGTCGCCGAGTGGCTGGTTCGGCGCGGGGTTCCGTTCCGGGTGGCGCACGAGGCGGCCGGCGCGGCGGTGCGCGCCGCCGAAGCCCGCGGCATCGGGCTCGAGGACCTCGAGGACGCGGAGTTGACCGGCATCCACCCCGAGCTGACCCCGCAGGTGCGCGAGGTGCTCACCGTGGAGGGCTCGGTCGGTTCCCGCGACGCCCGCGGCGGCACGGCGCCGGTCCAGGTGGCCAAACAGCTCAGCACGGTCCGCGATGTCGCCGACCGGTTACGGATCCGGCTGCAACGCTGAGCCGGTCCGGCGCGACTGTGCGGATCGCAACGCCCGCCGCGGCGAGTCGCGGGCGACACCGCACACTCGAATCACGCGTCGTCGGCCAACTCCAGCCAGGACTCCTCGAGTGACTCCTTGCGGCTGAGCAACTCGCCCAACTCGGCGTTGAGCTCGGCCGCCCGGACATGGTCGGCGGCCGCCTCGGCCATCGATTCGTGCAGGGCAGCGATGCGGTCGTCGAGCTTGGTCAGCTGGTTCTCGATCCGCGACATCTCCTTGCCGGTGCGCCGTTCCTTGGCCGCGCTGGTCTCACCCTTGCCGGAGCGGGACTCGGTGCGCGGTTCGGAGCGCGACGCGTCGGCCGCCCGCCCGCTGAGGTACTGCTCGATGCCGCCCGGCAGCAGCTCGCACCGGCCGCCGCCGGTCAGCGCGTAGGTGACGTCGCTGACCCGCTCCAGGAAGTAGCGGTCGTGCGTGACCACGATCAACGTCCCCGGCCAGCCGTCCAGGTAGTCCTCGATGACGGTGAGCGTGTCGATGTCGAGATCGTTGGTCGGCTCGTCGAGCAGCAGGACGTTGGGTTCGTCGAGCAGCATCCGCAGGAACTGCAGGCGGCGCCGCTCACCGCCGGACAGTTCGTCGATGCGGGCGGTCAGCTTGTCACCGACGAAGCCGAAGTCCTTGAGCAGGGTGTCGGCACTGATCTCCTGGCCGCCGGCCAGCTCGGTGATACGGCGGCGGTTCTCCACCGCGTCGATCACCCGCGCCGAGCCCTCCAGCTCCTTGAGCGCCTGGCTCAGGTAGCCGATTCGCAGCGTCAGGCCCCGCTTGACGGTGCCCGCCGACGGCGACAGTTCACCGGAGAGCAGCCGCAGCACCGAGGTCTTGCCGCTGCCGTTGACCCCGACCAGCCCGATCCGGGCTCCCGGGCCGATCGACCAGTCCACCTTGTCGAGCAGCACCCGTGGCGGCTCACCGACCTCCAGGTGCACCCGGTGCAGATCGAAGACGTCCTTGCCGAGCCGGGTGGTGGCGAACTTCTGCAGCGTCAGCGAGTCGCGTGGCGGCGGCTCGTTGGCGATCAACTCGTTGGCCGCCTGGATCCGGAACTTGGGTTTCGACGTGCGCGCCGGGGGCCCGCGCCGCAGCCACGCCAGCTCCTTGCGCATCAGGTTCTGCCGACGCGCCTCGGCTCCGGCCGCCAGCCGCATCCGCTCGGCGCGGGCCAGCACGTACGCGGCGTAGCCGCCTTCGTAGGCGTCGACGACCCCGTCGTGCACCTCCCAGGTGCTGGTGCAGACCGCGTCGAGGAACCAGCGGTCGTGGCTGACCACCACCAGCGCGCGGGCCGGGCGCGCCGACAGGTGCCCGGCCAGCCAGCCGATCACCTCGACGTCGAGATGGTTGGTGGGCTCGTCGAGGATGAGCAGATCGTGGCCGGCCACCAGCACCTCCGCCAGCGCCACCCGCCGCCGCTCACCGCCGGAGAGGTCGGCCACCTCGGCGTCGAGGTGCACCCCGGCCAGCAGGTTCTCCACGACGGCCCGGGTAGCGGGATCAGCCGCCCAGGTGTGGTCGGGGCGGCCGCCGGCGATGACGCCGCGCACCGTCGTCCCGGGCAGGAAGTCGTCGGACTGCCGCAGATAGCCGACCGAGATGCCGGAGGTGTGGGTGACGCGGCCGGAGTCCGGCGCCAGTGCTCCGGTCAGCACCCGCAGCAGCGTGGTCTTGCCGTCGCCGTTGCGCCCGACGACACCGATGGCGTCGCCTTCTTCGATGCCCAGACTGACCGCGTCGAGCAACGTGCGGGTGCCGTAGCCGATCGTGGCCCGTTCGAGGTTGACCAGGTTTGCCATCAGGCGCCGATGATAGGTGGACGCTGTGCCATGATGACCACTGCAGTGTCGGGGGACACAACTAGGCGAGCCGGCTGGATAGGGGAGTGCGCGTGGTGGACCTCTCGGCGATAACCAGACCGGTGGGCCGGTTGTTCGCCACCGCCCAGAACGGTCTGGAGGTGCTGAGGTACGGCGGGCTGGAAACCGGCGCGGTGCCCTCCCCGTTCCAGATCATCGAAAGCGTCCCGATGTACCGGCTGCGCCGGTACTTCCCGCCCGACGCCCGCCCCGGAGCCAGACCGGCGGGCCCGCCGGTGCTGATGGTGCACCCGATGATGATGTCGGCCGACATGTGGGACGTCACCCGCGAGGACGGCGCCGCGGGCATCCTGCACCGGGCGGGCATCGACCCGTGGGTGATCGACTTCGGCTCGCCGGACAAGATCGAGGGCGGCATGCAGCGCACCCTGGCCGACCACGTGGTGGCGCTGAGCGAGGCCATCGACACGGTCAAGACGGTGACCGGCCGCGACATCCACCTCGCCGGCTACTCACAGGGCGGCATGTTCGCCTACCAGACCGCGGCCTACCGCCGGTCCAAGGACCTGGCCAGCATCATCGGCTTCGGCGCACCGGTCGACACGCTGGCCGCGATGCCGATGAACCTGCCCGCCAGCCTGGCGCCGGCGGCCGCCGACTTCATGGCCGACCACGTCTTCAGCCGGATCGACATCCCGGGCTGGCTGGCCCGTACCGGGTTCCAGATGCTCGACCCGATCAAGACCGCCCAGTCCCGGCTGGACTTCCTGTTTCAGCTGCACGACCGCGAGGCGCTGCTGCCCCGTGAGCAGCAGCGCCGCTTCCTGGCCTCGGAGGGCTGGATCGCGTGGTCCGGTCCGGCGATCTCGGAGCTGCTCAAGCAGTTCATCGCGCACAACCGGATGATGACCGGCGGCTTCTCGATCCACGGTGACCTGGTGACGCTGTCGGATATCAGCTGCCCGGTGCTGGCGGTCATCGGCGAGGTCGACGACATCGGTCAGCCGGCGGCGGTGCGGGGCATCAAACGGGCCGCCGAGAAGGCGGACTGCTACGAGTACCTGATCCGCGCGGGACACTTCGGTCTGGTGGTGGGTTCCAAGGCGGCCACCCAGACCTGGCCGACCGTCGCGGCCTGGGTGCGCTGGCTCGACGAGGGCGACCCGATGCCCGAGGGGGTCACCCCGATGCCGCTGCAGCCCGCCGAGACCAGCGAGAGCGGTGTGACGCTGGCCACCCGGTTGGCCCACAGCGGCGCGGCGGCCACCGAGATGGCGTTCAGCCTGGCCCGTTCGGCGGCCGACGCGCTGGTCGCCGCCAACAAGTCGGCGCGCACGCTGGCCGTCGAGACGGCCCGAACGCTGCCCCGGCTGGCCCGGTTGGGTCAGGTCAATGACCACACCAGGATCTCGCTGGGCCGCATCATGAGCGAGCAGGCGCAGGAGGCCCCCGGCGGCGAGGCGCTGCTCTTCGACGGGCGGGTGCACACCTACGAGGCGGTGGATCGTCGCATCAACAACGTGGTGCGCGGCCTGATCGAGGTGGGGGTACGGCAGGGCGCCCGGGTGGGCGTGCTGATGGAGACCCGGCCCAGTGCGCTGGTCGCCATCGCCGCGCTGTCCCGCCTCGGTGCCGTCGCGGTGCTGATGCCCCCGGACGCCGACCTGGCGGCCGCGGCGCGCCTCGGCGCGGTGACCGAGATCATCACCGACCCCAGCAACCTCGACCGGGCCCGCACGCTGGAGTCGCGGGTGCTGGTGCTCGGTGGCGGCGAATCCCGGGATCTGCACCTCGGTGCCTCCGACGACGCCGCGCACGTCGCCGAGGTGATCGACATGGAGCGCATCGATCCCGATCTGGTGGAGCTGCCGGGCTGGTACCGGCCCAACCCGGGCCTGGCGCGGGACCTGGCGTTCATCGGGTTCAGCACCATCAGCGGCGAACTGGTGGCCCGCCAGATCACCAACTACCGGTGGGCGCTGTCGGCGTTCGGCACCGCCTCGGCGGCCAACCTGTCCCGCAGCGACACGGTGTACTGCCTCACCCCGCTGCACCACCAGTCCGGTCTGCTGGTCAGTCTGGGCGGCGCCGTGGTCGGCGGCGCCCGCATCGCGCTGTCGCGCGAACTGCGGCCCGATCGGTTCCTGCAGGAGATCCGCCAGTACGGGGTGACCGTGGTGTCCTACACCTGGGCGATGCTGCGGGAGGTCATCGATGACCCCGCCTTCTCGCTGACCGGCAGCCACCCGGTGCGGTTGTTCATCGGCGCGGGCATGCCGGCGGGGCTGTGGCGTCGCGTGGTCGACGTGTTCCAGCCGGCCAACGTCGTCGAGTTCTTCGCCACCACCGACGGGCAGGCCGTGCTGGCCAACGTCTCCGGCGCCAAGGTCGGCAGCAAGGGCAGACCGCTGCCGGGCGGCGGCGACATCGCGCTGGCCGCCTACGACCCGGAGGACAACCTCATCCTCGAGGACGAGCACGGCTTCGTGCGCCGGGCCGAGGCCAACGAGGTGGGTGTGCTGCTGGCCCGCCCGCGTGGCCCGGTCGATCCGCTGGCCTCGGTCAAACGGGGAGTGTTCGCCCCCGCCGACACCTGGGTGTCCACCGAGTACCTGTTCCGCCGCGACGAGGACGGTGACTACTGGCTGGTGGACAACCGTGCCGGCGTCATCCACACCGCACGTGGCCCGGTGTTCGCGGCGACGGTCAACGACGCGGTCGGCCGATTGGGGGCGGTGGACATGGCCGTCACCTATGGCGTGGTCAACGGGGACGAGACCGTCGCGGTCACCGCGCTGGCGTTGCGGCCGGGCGGCACCATTCCGTCGGCCGATCTGTCCGAATCGCTGGCGGATCTGGCGGTGGGTGCCGCACCCGACATCGTGCACGTCGTCGCCGACATGACGCTGACCGCGACCTACCGGCCGCTGGCCGGCCCGCTGCGGGAGCAGGGCATCCCGAAGCCCGCCCGTAACGCTTGGTATCTGGACCCCGATACCCATCGGTACAAGCGATTGACCGTGGCTGTGCGAAGCGAGATCGCCGGGAGCGCACTGTGATGCCCGCTCGGAAGGGCCCTGTTAGGGTCGCTCTGGCGACTTCGCGTCGGGTAGTCGGACGCGCCGTCCACTAGGAGGAATGATGTCACCACACACCTGGCGCCGCGCAGCAGTGGCCACCCTGGCCTCATCGGCGCTGGTCGGCGGCCTCGCCATGGGTGTGGCAGCGCCGACGGCGCTGGCCCAGCCCTCTGATTCGTCCTCGTCCTCGTCGACCGAGGAGAGGCAACGTCCGATCTCGCCGGACGCGGTCCTGATGATGATCTCGCAGGAGTACGAGACCGGCCGCGGCGGCGGTCAGGTGTCCAAGCTGATCGAGCAGGTCATCACGCTGCGCAAGCGGGGCGTGCGGATATCGCGGGGCAACGCGCAGGCGCTGGTCGACGCGCTGGACAAGCGTCCGAACCAGACCCCGTTGATCGAGGCGCTGCAGGAGACGCTGACCTATCAGCGCAGGGAGTTCAATCGGGCGGGCATCCAGCAGCCGTCCGGCGGGGCCCCGCCGGTCGCCACCCCCGGCAGCCCGGGAGGCCCCGGCTGGCAGCCGGGTAACCCGATGCAGCAGGACAGCGACACGATCTTCCCGATGCCCGGCCGCTGAGTCGATGCCGCTCGATCCGACCCTGCTGGAGATCCTGGTCTGCCCCGACGATCGGGGGCCGTTGCTCTACGTCGAGGACTCGCTGTACAACCCGCGGCTGCACCGCAGGTACCGCATTGATGACGACATCCCGGTGCTGTTGATCGACGAGGCGGTCAGCGTCGACGACGACGAGCATCAGCGGTTGCTGGCCGCCGCGGCGTCCTAGAACAGCTCGGTCAGGTCGCCGGTCAGATAGCGCTGCAGATTCGGCGCGATGGTGTCGACGATCTTGTCGACCGGCAGCGACCGGAACGGCTCCAGTTCCAGGATGTAGCGCGCCATCACGACGCCGATCAGCTGTGAGGCCACGAACTGCACCCGCAGGCGCCCGGAGCCCGGGGGTTCGTCGACGCGGCTGCCCACCTCGGCGGTGATGACGTCCTGCAGAAACGACCGGAACATCGACAGTTCGTCGACGTTGCTTCCGCTCAGCACCGACCGCAGCGTCGCGATGAATCCGACGTCGGAATCCCACAGCGGCAACAGCAGCGACGGCAGTACCCGGCCGATCTGGTCGACCGGCACCTCGCGTAGCGGCCCGATGATCGTCATCGGGTCGACCGGGATCTTGATCGCCGCGGCGAACAGCTGGGTCTTGGTGCCGAAGTAGTGGTGGACCAGGGCCGGATCGACCGCGGCGTCGGCAGCGATCGCACGGATCGAGGTCTTGTCGATGCCGTTGCGGGCAAAGAGTTCCCGTGCGCTGGAAAGGATGCGGTCACGCGTCTCCGACGCCCCCGGCGGTCGGCCGGGCTTGCGTCGGTTCTGGTCGCCGGCCAACGGCTCAGGGCGTCCGTCGACGCAGCGTGGCGGCCGCGAGGCCCAGCGCCAGCAGGGCGAACCCGAGGACGACGACGATGTCGCGGATGGCGGTGGAGGTCAGTTCGGGGTGTGCTGCGACTTCCTGCAGTGCCTCGAGCGCGTAGCTGGCGGGCATGACGTTGCTGATCCACTCCAGCCAGCCGGGCATCTGGGCGCGGGGCACGATGATGCCGGCCAGCAGCAGTTGGGGGACGATGAAGACCGGCATGAACTGCACGGCCTGGAACTCGGTGCGGGCGAATGCGCTGGCCAGCAGCCCCAATCCGACGCCGAGCACGGCGTTGATGACGGCGATGACGAACACCCAGACCCAGCTGCCCTGGGTTTCGAATCCGAGAACCAGGAACGACACGCTGCACGCGACGATGGCCTGTGCGGCCGCGGCGATGGAGAACGCGGTGCCGTAGGCGGCGAGCAGATCCAGCCGGCGCAGCGGCGTGGTCAGGATGCGCTCGAGGGTGCCCGACGCCCGCTCGCGCTGCATCGTGATCGAGGTGATCAGGAACATCACGAACAGCGGGAACAGGCCCAGCAGAATCAGGCAGGCGGTGTTGAACGGCGACGGCGCGCCCGGACGGGTAGGCACGTTCTGGAACATGAAATACATCAGCGTGATGACCAGCACCGGCACCAGCAGGATCATCGCGACGCTGCGATGGTCTGCGGCGAGCTGGCGCAGTATCCGGGTCGTCGACGCGGTGTAGGCCTGCGGCGTTATCCGGCGGCGGGCGTGGTGGTGTGCCGGATGACGGACAGGAACGCTTCCTCCAGGGACTTGCATCCGGTGTCCTCTCGTAGTTTCGCGGGGGTGGTGTGGGCCAGCAGGTGGCCGTCTCTGATCAGCAGCAGGTCGCCGCAGTGGTCCGCTTCGTCCATGACGTGGCTGGACACCAGCAGCGTGGTTCCGCTGCGGGCCAGGTGGTGGAACGTCTCCCACAGCTCGACCCGCAGCAGCGGGTCCAGCCCGACCGTCGGTTCGTCGAGGACCAGCAGGTCCGGTCGGGTGACCAGGGCACACGCCAGCGATACGCGGGTGCGCTGGCCGCCGGACAGGTCGGCGCAGAACGCGGTGCGGTGATCGTCGAGACCGACGCCGTCGATGGCCGCGTCGACATCGGTGTCGTCGGCGCCGTAGAGCGCCGCGAAGTAGCGGACGTTGTCGACGATGCGCAGGTCGTTGTAGATGGTCGGGTCCTGCGGCATGTACCCGACCCGGCGACGCAACCCGGAGCTGCCGGCTGGCTTCCCCAGCACCGAGACGGTGCCCGAGGCGATGATCTGGGTGCCGACGATGCTGCGGATGAGGGTGGTCTTGCCGCAGCCGGAGGGGCCGAGCAGGCCGGTGATGGTGCCCCGCGCGATCCGCACCGAGAAGTCGTGCAGTGCCTCGTGTTTTCCGCGGATCACCCGCAGCTGGTCGATGACGACCGCCGGCTCGGCTCCGTCGTGAAGCAATTCATCGCTCGATGAACTCATCATGTGATGAATACTGCGTTTCTTGGTGGGCGTTGTCAACGGTCCCGGGCAGAATCGCTGCAATGGGTGCCGAATCGCTGTCCGGAGAGCCGCTGGGCGCGGCCCGACGGTTGATCGGATCGGTGGTCAGCGGTCGCGGGGTGAGCGCCCTGATCGTCGAGGTGGAGGCATACGGCGGTCCCGCGGACGGGCCGTGGCCCGACCCGGCGTCGCATTCGTTCCGGGGGCCGGGCGTGCGCAACGCGGTGATGTTCGGCCCGGCGGGACGGCTCTACACCTATCGCAGCCACGGCATCCATGTGTGCGCCAACGTGGTGTGCGGCACCGACGGCGTCGCCGGTGCGGTACTGCTGCGGGCGGCGGTGATCCGGGACGGTGTCGATGTGGCCCGCGCCCGCAGGGGCTCGCAGGTCCGGCCGGCCGCACTGGCCCGCGGGCCGGGCAACCTGTGCGCCGCGCTGGGAATCACGATGGACGACAACGGCGTCGACCTGTTCGATCCACGCTCGCCGGTTCAGCTCGCCGCGCCGTCGCCGCGTCCGGGTGTCGCCGGCCCCCGGGTCGGTGTCAGCAAAGCGGCGGATCGGCCGTGGCGGCTGTGGCTGGACGGATGTCCGGAGGTGTCGGCGTATCGGCGCAGTCCGCGGGCACCGGCTCCCGGCGACAGTGACTGATACGGAAAGATCGACCGCGTGGGTAGCGACATCCTCGACGAACTGGAATGGCGTGGGCTCATCGCTCAGTCCACCGACCGCGCCGCGCTGGCCGAAGCGATGGCCGCCGGGCCGATCACGGTGTACTCCGGGTTCGACCCGACCGCGCCGAGCCTGCACGCCGGACATCTGATCCCGCTGCTGACCCTGCGCCGGTTCCAGCAGGCCGGCCACCGGCCGATCGTGTTGGCCGGGGGAGCGACCGGGATGATCGGCGACCCGCGGGATGTGGGCGAACGCACCCTGCAGACCGCCGACATCGTCGCCGACTGGGCTGACCGCATCCGCGGCCAGTTGGAGCGCTTCGTCGAGTTCGACGAGTCGCCCACCGGCGCGTTGGTCGCCAACAACCTGTCGTGGACCGGGGAACTGTCGGCCATCGAATTCCTCAGAGACGTCGGCAAGCACTTCTCGGTCAACGTCATGCTCGACCGCGACACCGTGCGGCGCAGGCTCGAGGGGGAGGGCATCTCCTACACCGAGTTCAGCTACATGCTGCTGCAGGCCAACGATTTCGTGGAACTCCACCAGCGCTACGGGTGCAGCTTGCAGATCGGCGGGTCCGACCAGTGGGGCAACATCATCGCCGGCGTCCGGCTGGTCCGGCAGAAGGCCGGCGCGACGGTCCACGCACTCACCACGCCGCTGGTGACCGACTCCGAGGGCAAGAAGTTCGGCAAGTCCACCGGGGGCGGAAGCCTGTGGCTGGACCCGGCGATGACCAGCCCCTATGCCTGGTACCAGTACTTCATCAACACCGCGGACGCCGACGTGATCCCGTATCTGCGGTGGTTCACCTTCCTGTCGGCAGCCGAGCTCGCCGAGATGGAGCAGGCCACCGCCGAGCGCCCGCACGAGCGGGCGGCCCAGCGATGCCTGGCGCGTGAACTGACCGACCTCATCCACGGCGAGGCGGCCACCGCCGCGGTCGAACTCGCCAGCCGGGCGCTGTTCGGGCGCGGGGAGCTGACCGACCTCGACGAGGCCACGCTGGCGGCGGCGCTGCGCGAGGCCGGCAACGACGAGGTCGCCGAACTGGCGCCGGGAGGGCCGGACACGATCACCGATCTTCTGGTGGCCAGCGGGCTGTCGGCGAGCAAGGGGGCGGCCCGGCGAACCGTCGCCGAAGGTGGCGTGTCGGTGAACAACGTGAGGATCACCACAGACGAATGGGTGCCGCAGCCGTCGGACTTCCTGTTCGGCAAGTGGCTGGTGCTGCGGCGGGGCAAGCGGAACATCGCCGGGGTGCAGCGTGTTGGTTGATTGCGCAAGCATTTGTGCAGTTCAGGGCGATTTTTCCGGGCCGGGAACAAACCGTCGGTGGTCGGCGTTGAACATCTTCGGAGTCGACGCACCTTGGGTGCGCACGCTGGATCCGGGTTGAAAAACACGCTCTAGCAGCCCATTTGACTCAGAGTTATCCCTGACGTAACTTATCGGAGTCGCTGCGACACGGGCCCAGCCCGGAGAGCGCGGCCGACTCCCAGAGGTCAACCACTTCGGTGGAAGATCTCAGCTGCCCGCACGAGAGATCGCGGCTTTTCGCCGCGGCCTTCTTGCGCGGTCGGACGGGATATGTTGTTTGAGAACTCAATAGTGTGTTTGGTGGTTTTTGTTTGTTGGTTTTTTGCCATGCTCTGACTTCCCGTGTTGGGGTGTGGTTTTTTTTGTGATGCCAGTTTTTGGTGTTTTTGTTTGTTAGGTCAGATTTTTCTGAACTGCCTTTTTGGTTTTTGTTTGGAGAGTTTGATCCTGGCTCAGGACGAACGCTGGCGGCGTGCTTAACACATGCAAGTCGAACGGAAAGGCTCCTT
>NZ_JBSWXU010000033.1:0-42354 GCF_056160785.1 Mycobacterium sp. ABE4_509
GGGGCGGCCCGCCCGGCGGCGGCGCCGGCGGCGGTTCGCGGTACGGATAGCGCGGGTCGCCGGGCTTGCCGGTGATGGCGTCGGGCAGCGTCAACCTCGGCTCACCGCCCTGTCCCGTTCTGGGGAAGGGCACCGGCAGTGCCGGGGTCGCCCGCTGCCCCACCTGCGGGTCGGTCAGTTCCGAGGGCAGTTTCACGTTCGGGTCCAGACCGAGATCGGAGAAGGCCGCATCGATGAACGGCTGCAGGAACTGCCCCGGCAGCAGATTGGCCACATAGGCGTTGAAGAAGGGCCCCGACGAGACCGACTCGCCCAGCGACATCGCGAAGGAGTTCAGTCGGTGGATTGCGTCCTGCAGGCGCTCCTTGCGGTTGGCGACGATGGTCAGCACCTCGTTGACGCGCTCGAGCGCCGGCCCGAGTTGCTCGCGGTTGTCGGCCACGAATCCGGAGAGCTGTTCGGAGAGGCGGGTGACGTCACCGGCGATGCTGTCCAGTGCGTTGCTCTCGCTGCGCAGCTGTGACAGCAGCGACGTGGAATCGGCGATCAGCCCGACCACCGCATCGCTGCGGTCGGCGAGCACCCCGGTGGCGCGGTTGGCGTTGGCCAGCAGCGTGCGCAGCTGGTGGTCCCGGTCGTTGAGGGTCTGGGAGAACCGGGACAGGCTGCGTACGGCCGCCTGCAGGTCCGGCGGTGTCGTCGAGAAGGTCTGCGCCAGCGTGGCCAGCGACTCCGACATCTGCCCGGTGTCGACTCCCTCCACCGTGTCGGCGATGTCACCCAGCGCATCGGTGAGCTGATACGGCGACGTGGTGCGACTCAGCGGGATCGGCCCGGCAAGCTCGCCGTCGCCGCGCGGAATGACGTCGATGATCTTGGCGCCCATCAGGCTCTTCGTCCTGATCGCGGCCTCGGTGCCGGCGCCCAGGTGCACCGCGGGGTCGATATCGAAGGTGACGAGCACCCGTGATCCGTCGAGCCCCACGCGTGTCACGCTGCCCACCTCGAAACCCGAGACCTGAACCGCAGCCCCGGGGCGCAGCCCGCCGGCCTCTGCGAAGTACGCCGCGTACGTCCGGTCGTCGTTCAGCAGCGGCAGCCGGTGGAAGTTCAGTACCGCCAGGACCGTTGCCCCGGTCAGGGTGAGGCCGACGAGCCCGACGGCGACCTTGTTGCGTTCGGCGAAAGGCTTCACTTCGGCGCGCACCGCCCGGTGTCCTGGCCGGCCACTTTGACGTACACAGGTTGCCCGCCTTTCCCGTTGAGCTTGAGCACGACATCGCACAGGTAGAAGCTGAAGTAGTCGCCGTAGAGCCCCTGACGTGCCAGCAGCCGGTACTTGTCCGGCAGTTCGTTGAGAACCTTGTCGAAGTAGTCCTTGTCGTCGAGCACCTGGTTGGCGACGCGATCCGTCTGCGCCACCACCTCCTTGGCCGGTGGTCTGGCCTCGACAAACAGGTCGGCGACGGCATCGGCAGCGCTGTCGCTGTAGGCCAGCCCGGCGCTGAGTTCGCTCCCCCGCCCGGCCAGTTCGCCGACCAACCCGGCGAGCGAGGTGATGGAGGTGTCCAGTTGGTCGGTGCGCTCACCCAACGACCCCAGCACCACATTGAGATTCGTGATGACCTGTCCGATCAGTTCGTCGCGATTGGCCAGCGTCCCGGTGGCCTCCGCGATCTGGGCGAGAAACGAACTGATCGTGCCGCCCTCGCCCTGGAATGCCGAGATGAGCTGGCGGGTCAGCACATTGACCTGGTCGGGATCAAGCGCCCGGAACAGCGGCCGGAACCCCCCGGTCAGCGCGTCGAGGTCCAGCGCGGGCGCCGTCCTGGCCAGCGGGATCGTGCCGCCGGGCTGCAGCACGGTGCCGTCGCCGGCCCCCTCCTCGAGCGCCAGATAGCGACCGCCGACGAGATTGTCGTACCGGATCACCGCCCGGGTCGCGTCGGTGAGCACCACCGAGGGGTCCACGGCGAACTCGACGCTGACAGTCGTGTCGCGGTCCAGTTCGATACCGGAGACCTTGCCGACCTCGACCCCCGCGATGCGGACGAAGTTTCCGTTGGCAAGACCGCTGATGTTGCTGAACTGCGCCCGGTAAGTGCGTTCCTGCTGGAAACGCAGTTGGGCGAAGATCGCCACGAGCAACACGATTCCCGCCACGCAGACGGTGACGAAGATCGTCAGTCGCACGACGACGGGGCCGAGCCGTTGTCTCACGTCGGTACTCCTCGAGCTGGCAGGTCGATCAGGGTGCGGGGTCCGGGAGGTCCGGCGGTGGCGGGGCGCCGAGCACCGCGGGCGGTGACGGCGCCATCGTTCCGGGCGCGACGGGCGTCCCGGGTACGGGCACCGGCGGCGGAGCAGGTGGTGGCGGGATGCCCGGCCACAGTGGTTGCCCTCCGGGTCCGTACAGCTGTGCGCCGTAGGGCGGGGCGCCCGGGTAGGACACCGGCCCGGGAGCGGGGCCGGGCAGACACTGCCTGATGCTGGGGGGCTCGGGCACGGCCCGGGTCGCCGGCAGGTAGTTCGCGTAGCACGGGTGCCCGATACCGGGATTGGGCCTGATGTCGATTCCGGTTCCCCATCCGGTGTTGGTGACCAGTTGCCGCACCGGGAACGCCTTCGTCGCGTCGGGAAGCGATCCGCAGCTCGGTTTTCCGCCCGGCCCGCCCTTGGCGGCCACGATCGGCAGATGCTCGGGATAGGAGTAGGGGTCGTCGCCCATCAGGATGGCGGCGTCGGCGATGTAGGTGCGGCCGTTGCCGCCGATCGCGTCCCGGCCCCCGTTGTCCAGCCACCACTGTGCTCCCAGCAGCAGACACGTGTAGGTGGGGTCGTAGTGGCGCAGCAGCGCGGTCGTCGGCGCGGTCACGCTGACGGCGTCGACCAGGGCGCGCTGGTTGGTGGCCAGCAGGGTGGTACCGGCGTCGGCGAAGCCGATGGTGTTCAGCAGCAACGCATCCAGTGCCGAGCTGTGGTTGGTGATCGTCGCGGCGGTGGTGCTGGACGCATCCAGCACCGCCAGGATGTCCGGTGCCGCGGCCGCATAGATGTCGTTGACGTCGCGGAACGCCCGCCAGTTCTCGGCGATGACATCCTGACGCGGGTTGACGGCCGTGAGCACCTGGTTGGCGTCGGTGATCGCCCGCCCCATCCGCTCCCCCTCACCCCGGAACCCGTCGGCCAGGGCCGAGAGGACGGCGTTGAGTTTGGCCGGATCGATCTGATGCAACAGCTCGACGAGGTTCTCGAAGACGGTGTTCACCTCGGTCGTCACGTTCTGCGAGTGCAGGACCGCTCCTGCCGAGAGTCTCCGGGCGCTCGGCTCGGCCGGATAGACCAGATCGACGAACTTGGCCCCGAACACCGTGGTGGCCCGAATCTGCGCGCCGACGTTGGCCGGGATGTTCGGGAGCTGGTCCGGAGCGATCTCGAGTTCCAGGGTCACCGGATTCACATCGCTCGAGATCGATCCGACCCGACCGACCTGCACTCCGTTGAGCATCACCTTGGCGCCCGACTCCATCACCAGGCCGGCGCGATCGGAGGCGAGCCGCACCGGGACGTACGCGCTGAAGCGCCCCGTGTAGAGGCCGGCGGTGAGGCCGACGAGCGCGGTCAGGGTCAGGATCAGGATCAACGTCCACCAAGCTGGGTGCAGGCTGCGCTGCCCGGGTCGGGTTTCCATGTCTAGGAAGCCAGGTGGAAGTTGCCGGACTGGCCGTACACAGCCAGCGATACCAACAGGCTCACCGTCACCGCTGAGACCAGCGACGCGCGCACGGCCCGGCCGACGGCCTCACCGACACCAGCCGGCCCCCCTGATGCGGTGTAGCCGTAGTAGGTGTGCACGAGCATGATCACCACCGCCATCGCTATCGCCTGAACGAATGACCAGAGCAGGTCGGTGGGTATCAGAAACGTGTTGAAGTAGTGGTCATAGACTCCACTGGACTGTCCGTAGACGGCTGTCGTGCCGAACCGCGCCGCGAGGAAGGACATCAGCACGGCGATGCAGTACAGCGGGATCACCACGATGACCCCGGTGACCACACGTGTCGAAGCCAGGTAGGGCACGGTGCGAATGCCCATGACCTCCAACGCGTCGATCTCCTCGGCGATGCGCATGGCGCCGATCTGGGCGGTCGCCCCGGCGCCGATGGTCGCTGACAGAGCGATGCCCGCGGTCACCGGGGCGATGATGCGCACGTTCACGTAGGCCGAGATGAAACCCGTCAACGCCTCGACACCGATGCCCGCCAGCTGGTTGTAGCCCTGCACGGCGATCAGTGCGCCGGCCGACAAGGTCAGGAACCCCACCACCACGATCGTTCCGCCGATGAGCGCCAATGCCCCGGTGCCCAAGCTCATCTGGGCGATCAGCCGAACGACTTCAGTCTTGTACCGCAGGACGGCGAAGGCCGTCGACCGTAGCGCGTGCCCGTAGAACTGGGTCTGTCGTCCGATGCGGATCCACCCTGCGGCGAGGTTCTCGGCATGTCTGCGCAGCCACCACAGGGGCCGGTTCGGCGCGCGGGAGGTCACAGCAGTCCCCCGAACTGTACGGCGGTGATGATGAGGTTGATGACGTAGAGCGCGATGAAGGAGTAGACGACGGTCTCGTTGACGGCGTTGCCGACACCGGCCGGCCCGCCGCCGACCGAGATTCCCTTGTAGCAACCGATCAGGCTGGCCGCCAGACCGAACAGCCCCGCTTTCACCAGGGAGACCACCACATCGGTCAGCCCGGTGAGGAAGGTCAGGCCCGCGACGAACGCCCCCGGCGTCACGTGCTGGACATACACCGAGAACAGGAAGGAGCCCACCAGGGTGGCCAGGGACACGATTGCCGAGAGCAGGATCGCCACCAGGCCTCCGGCCAGAACTCTCGGTACGACCAGCGATTGGAGCGGATTGATGCCCAGCACCCTCAGGGCGTCGAGCTCCTCACGGATGGTGCGCGCCCCCAGATCAGCACAGATCGCGGTGGCCGCCGCACCCGCGACCACCAGAACCGTCACGATCGGGCCGAGCTGAGCCAGCGATATCCCCGCACCCGTACCGGCGAAGTCCGCCGCGCCGAAGTCGAACAGCAGGATGTTGAGCGTGAACGCCGCCAGCACGGTGAACGGGATGGCCAGCAGCAGCGCGGGTGCGATCGACACCCGCGCGATGAACCAGCTCTGCAGGAGAAACTCCCGCCAGGCGAAGGGCCGCTGGGGAATCAGAATCAGCGTGTCGAGGGCCATCGCATAGAAGTCACCCAACCCGCGCAGCGGCTTTGCGAGGTCCATCCGAGCGGACATCAGATGCCGGTCCGGTCAGCGTGGCAGCGGCGGTTCCCCATCGAACTCCTTGTACAACAGCCGAGTTGAGCATTTGGTCGCCAGTGGCGTCCGTCACGTTCGACGGTAGATGTAGCGCAACAGACTTCCCAGCCGCTGCCCGGTCAGCGGAACATACTCTGAGAAAGCGCTTTTCACATTCAGACAACACGGGCCCGGGCACGTGACGTGCCCGGGCCCGCGGTCTGCCGATCTGGGTGCCGACGCGTGAAGCTCTCAGCCCTCGCGGCTTCGGAACGCTGTCACGGTGCTGCTGAACTCCTCGGTGCCGAACGAGATGAACTCCTCGGCCAGGGCGTATTCCAGCACGCCCTGCGCCGCGCGCGCGAGGTGCATGTTCATCGCCTGTTTCGAGGTCTGGACGGCTTGGGCCGGCAGTCTCGCCAGCCGCTCGCCGAGTGCCAGCGCCTCGTCGAGCACCGCGTCGTCGCCGACGATGCGGTTGGCGAGGTTCAGCTTCTCGGCGACCGATGCGGTGATCCGGTCGCCGAGCAACACGTATTCCTTGGCCTTCATCATGCCGATCAACAGCGGCAGCATCGCGGTGCCACCGTCTCCTGCGGTCAGGCCCACCGGAACGTGGGGGTCAGCGAGATAGCTCGACTCGCCCATCACCAGAAGGTCGCTCAGCAGCGCGATCGAACAACCCAGCCCGACGGCCGGCCCGTTGACCGCCGACACCAGCGGTTTGCGAAACTCGATGACAGCCCGGAACAGCTCCCGCGCCTCGGCGAACTGGGCCCTGCGGCGCGCGAGGTCCGAGATCATCCGGGTGAACATCTCCATGTCGCCACCGGCCGAGAAAGCCCTTCCCCGACCGGTCATCACCACGGCGCGGACCTCGTCGTCCACCGCGAGCCGGCCCCAGACGTGGGCGAACCCGTGATGGAGATGCTCGTCGACCGCGTTGAACTGATCGGGGCGGTTCAGCCGCAGCACATGGACGTTGCCGACCTTCTCCACCAGCAGCGACGGTGCGAACTGTTCGTAGCCTTCCAGCGTGACGCATTCCGGGCTCACGGTCATGGCTGTCCCTTCACGTGGTCGTTCATTGCGGCCCGGGCCGCAGGGTGGCCAGCGGCTCGCTACCCGACCAGTCGTGGCCCCAATAGCTGTCCGCCGAGATCTCCTCGGCGCAGTAGTAGTCGCCGTCGACGGTCTGGCCTTCGGTCCCGAACTCGATGTCCCACCCTCCTGGTGCGCGGACGTAGAACGACACCATCTTGTCGTTGGTGTGTCTGCCCAGCGTCGAGGACACCGAAAATCCCTGGGCGATAACACGGTCCAGGGCCTGACCGACCGCGTCGAGGGTATCGACCTCGACCATGACATGGACCAGGCAGGGCGCGCCGAAGCCGGGTGTCGGGCACAGCGCCATGCTGTGGTGGCGCCCGTTGACGCCGAGGAATCGGACCCGCTGCGGCGGCACACCCTCCGGTGTGGGCAACCGGAACGCGCCGCGCGGGTAGAAGCCCAGCACCTCGGTGTAGAACTCGAAGCTGGCATCCATGTCCGTCACCGGCACGACGACGTGTCCGAGACCCAGGGCACCGGTGACGAATCGCGCCCCGAACGGCGTCACGACCGGCCGGTGATCGAGCAGCGGACCGTGGAAGGCCTCGATGAGCGTGCCGGCCGGATCGGTGAAGGACACCAACTCCTCGACCCGGCGTTCGTCGGCGTCGGCGCTCGAGCGCAGTTCGACCTCGGTTCCGTGTTTCTCGACGGCCGCCACCAGTCTGCGCAATGCGTTGCGATCGGCCACCTGCCATCCGACCGCCTGCACGCGGTCGACATCGCCGGTCACCGCGGTCAGCCTGGCCGGATGCTCGTCCATCCGCAGATACAGCGCTTCCGGATCGGGTCCGTCGCCCTCGGCGAACCCGAGGACGTCGAAGGCGAAGGTGCGCCAGCGGGCCAGCTCGGCGGTCTGGAACCGGATGTAGCCCAGCGAGCTCACCAGCGGTGTATCGGTCGACATCTCTCTCCCATCAATTCGGTGATGTCTCAGTGGCCCGGTCAGATCATGAATTTCATCTTGGGTGGCGGGTCCATGCCCAGCATCGACATCGTCGAGGCCTGGTAGACGTTGCCCGGCACGTGGATCACGTGGTTCAGTCCGGCGTGCGCGTCGCGCCAGTACCGCTGCACCGTGCCGCTCGAGCGGATCGCGTTGCCTCCCGAGCGGGCGAACAGTTCGTCGACGGCCGAGACCGCACGCCAGGCCGCGCGCACCTGGGTGCGGCGACCGGCAGCCCGCTGTTCGAAGTCGGGGGTACGCCCCGAGTCGACCAGCTCCCACATCCTGTCGGCGTTGGCGAGCAGTTCCTCACGGGCGCCCTGGATCTCGGCTGCCGACTCACCGATCGTGTACAGCAGGATCGGGTCTTCGCGGACCGCGGCCCCCATCGCGTCCGCCCGCGAACGCTGGTAGGCGACGGTCGCTGCCAGAGCGCCCTCGGCCGCACCGATCAACGCAGAGGTGATGCCCAGCGGGAAGACGTGCGACCACGGGAGGCGATAAAGAGTCTCACCGCAGCCGGCTTCGGCCTGGGCCCGGCCGTCGAGCACATGGTCGCCGTTCATCACCCGGTATCCGGGGATGAAGGCGTCCTTGACGATGATGTCCTTGGAGCCGGTTCCCCGCAGCCCGACGGTGTCCCACGAGTCGGCAACGATCTGGTAGTCGGACCTGGGCAGGATCACGTGCAGCATCGTCGGGGGTTGGGGCACCGAACCGTCACCGGCACCCTGCATCGCGCCCAGGATGACCCAGCGGCAGTGATCGGTGCCGGAGGAGAACTGCCACCGGCCGTTGAGCCGATAACCGTCGCCTTCCGGGACTGCGATGCCCTGGGGGGCGTACGGCGAGGCCACCCAGGTGTCATCGTCGTCGCCCCAGATCTCCTGACGGACCCGCGGGTCGGCGAAGCCGAGCTGCCAGGGATGAACCCCGACGACGCCGCTGACCCAACCGGCGGAGGGATTGATCGCCGCCAGGCCCATGATGGTCTCGGCGAATTCACGCGGTGACGCCTGCTGACCTCCGTAGCTGCTTGGTTGCAGCATCTTGATCATTCCGGCGTCCCGGATGGCCTTCGCCGTCGTGTCGGTCAGCCGGCAGAGCCGTTCCTCTTCGAGTGCGTCAAGTTCGAGTTGTTCGGCCGCACAGAGCAGTTTCTCGAGCACTGGTGTGGTCATCGCTGTGGTCTCCTCGTTGATTGCGACACAGCTACGGTGTCGTCGCCTTGTGTACGGCGGTCGCGCGAGCCATCTGTTCGTCCCAGCGCTCCTGCGCTGTGGCCAGGTCGACCTCGAACTCGAAACGGTTGACCATGTCCGGGGTCACGTCCTCGGCATCGACGTAGAACTGCTCGTACCAGCGCCTCAGCTGGTACACCGGGCCGTCCTCCTCGCACAGCAGCGGGTTGTCGACACGGGTCTTGTTGCGCCAGATCTCGACGTCCTGCATGAAAGCCGCACCGAGGCTGTCGGCGAATTGAGCTGCCATCTGGTCGGCGTCCTCATCGGACATCCCGTCCACCCGCCTGACGATCGCACCCCATTGCAGGACGAACGAAGTGGGCGACACCGGGTAGTGGCAGTTGATCAGCAGCCCCTCCGAGGCGACACCGCCGGCTGTCAGCGTCTGCCCGTTCACCATGAACGAGGGCCCGTAGTAGGTGGCCCAGGAATCCATCAGCAGACCTTCTTGGCCGTAGTTGGAATCCAGCTCGATGTCAGGGCGCCCGGTCGCCGACATGAACTGCGAGGCGATGTGCTTCTCGAAGACGTTCTTGAAGAACGTCGGTTTGACCAGGTGCACATAGAAGAAGTGCGCCATGTCCACGACGTTGTCGATCACCTCTCGACAGTTGCTCCCCTCGACCAGTAGCGAATTCCAGCTCCAGTCGGTCCATTCCGACGTCCCGTAACCGTCGAGTACCGGAATCGTCACGTCCTCGGGCGGCGGCTTGCGCTGTGGGTCGTTCCAGACGAACAACAGACCGTTGCGTTCCAGGGTCGGCCACGCCTGGGTTCGCGCCACTCGCGGAACACGGCGCGAGTAGGGAATGTTCGCGCAAGCCCCCGAAGGCCCCCAACGCCAGTCGTGGAACGGGCAAGCGACCGCGTCGCCCTTGATCGTGCCCTGGGCAAGGTTTCCACCCATGTGCCGGCAGTACGCGTCGAGCACGTTGAGCGCGCCGTCGGAGGACTCGAAGACCACCAGCGACGTTCCGAACGCGTCTATCTGGTGCGGCTTCCCGTCCCGAAACCCCCGGGCCAGACCCAGACAGTGCCAACCCCGCGCGAAGCGGGCTCGCTCCTCCCCGGAGTTGATGGTGCGGATGTCGTCGGAAGCGGTTTCTGTTCCGGTGCTCATACTGTGCGACGCCTCCCTTTCTGGGACGAGGTGCTCGGGGTGCGAGCGGCTGTTGTCGATGGTGCTCCGGCAGAAGCGGGAACTCCACCCCAGTTCCGCTCGGCGGGAGACTCATTGGTCGGGCGCATGTCGGCGCATCTGGCGATCATCGGCCGGAGAAGTTCGCAGGCCGTCTCTCACGCACCGCGGCCAGTCCCTCCAGGCAGTCGGCGCTCCCCGCGAGCCGCACGACTGCCCGCGACTCCGCGGCCAGCGCCTCGGTCACCGAGGAGGCGATGCCGTTCCACAGCAGGTTCTTGCATTCGGCGACCGCCTGTGGCGCCGCCCCGGCCAGCAGTTCTGCCAGTGAGTCCGCCTGGGCGCTCAGTTCACCGTCTGCCACGACCTGTGTGATCAGACCGATCCGCAGCGCCTCGGCCGCATCCAGGGTCGGATTGGTCAAGGTGATCTCGACGGCTTTGCGCAGGCCCACCAGCCGGGACAGGATCGCTGTCGTGCCGGCGTCGGGAATCATGCCGACCCGAACCGCCCCCGACATGAACTTCGCACTGTGCCCGGCGATCACGAAGTCACAGCTGCAGATCAGCCCCAGCCCGCCCCCACCGGCGGCGTGTCCGTGGACGGCCGCGATCACCGGCACATCGAGACCGATGAGCATCGCGGCTACCGATTGGAGCCAGGCCGAGACCTCCTTGATGTGGCTCGGCAGCCGGTCCGATTGGGACAGGAAGTCCTTGACGTCGCCGCCTGAACAGAAACTGCGGCCCGCACCGGTGATGACCACGGCTCTGATGTCGGCGTCGGAGTGGCAGCGCAGAACCGCCGCGTGCAGCGCACTGACCATGTCCAGATCCATGGCGTTCGCGGTCTCGGGGCGATTCAGCGTGATCCTGGCGATGCCAACGGTATCGACGGTCAGCAGCACCGGGCCTGGCGTGACAACCGCGGCGGTGTCCGGGAAGCCGGTATCGGGTCTCATGGGTTTTCCTTCATTCGTCAGCCGACCGGCAGCGGAGGTGTGGTGACCACACACCGGGTGCCGGTATAGATCGTCGCCATGCACTTGTTGCAGTGAATGCACTGCGACTCCGCGGACGGGTCAGCGCTGATCCGGTTGATCAAGTCCGGTTCGCGCAGTAGCGCCCTGGCCATCGCCACGTATTCGAACCCTTCGGCCATCGCTGTCGTCATCGACGCGTGATCGGTGACACCACCGAGCAGGACCAGCGGCATTGTCAGCTCCTTGCGGAAGCGACGAGCCTCGTCCAGCAGGAACAGATCCCGATAGGGATAGCTCTTCAGGAACGCCCGGCCGACCAGCTTGAGTCCCATGCGAACCACCGGCGACATGGCCTGGCCCCACTCCCTGATCGGGGCGTCGCCGCGAAACAGATACATCGGGTTGATCAGGGAACTGCCGGCGGTGAGTTCGAGTGCGTCGAGGGCCCCGTCCCGTTCGAGGGTCTTTGCCACCTCGAGGGCTTCCGGCGGCCGGAGGCCACCTGGCACCCCGTCGTCCATATTCAGCTTGGCGATCACGGCACACTCGCCGCCCACGGCATCCCGCACGGTGGCAGCAATCTCTCGTGCGATGCGCATCCGATTGGCCAGCGAACCACCGTAGTCGTCCCGGCGCCGATTGAGCAGCGGGCTCAGGAAGGAGCTGGTGAAGTAGTTGTGTCCGAAATGCAGTTCCACTGCGTCGAATCCGACGTCGACGGCCATGCGGGCCGCGCCACCGTGTGCCAGCCTGATGCGTTCGATGTCCGCCCTGGAGGCCGTGTGCACCGCGCGCAGGCTCAGCGGATTGACCGTCGCCGACGGGGCCACGGCACGGTAGCCGGTCAGCGCCTGGTTCCCGACTGCGCCGGCATGGCCGATCTGAGCTGACACCGCGGCCCCCTCGGCATGGACCGCGTCGGTCAGTCTGCGCAGCCCCGGCAGCGCTTCTGGGCGCAGCCAGATCTGCGCATCGTCGGTCCGGCCCTCCGGCGCGACGGCCAGGTAGGCCACCGTCGTCATTCCCACGCCCCCGGCGCTGACCTGACGGTGGTAGTCGATCAGCGCGTCGCTGACCACGGCGCCCGGTGTCATGCCTTCGAACGTGGCGGATTTGATGACGCGGTTGCGCAGGGATATCGGACCCAGCTGGGCCGGAGCCAGGACGTCGGGGGTGGACAGTGTCATCAACGGCTCCGTCCGTATCGTTTCGCCGGCAACGGCTGCACATATTCCGCCGTCGAGACTGTCTTCGGTTTTCCACCGCGACAACGGCCATTCCGGTCAGCGGAACGGTGAATGTCGTGTCTCAGCGGGGGCGGTAATGTCCGCACGGTTCCCGACAACGGAGTATCCAGTGACATCGTCGACCTCGGTCACCTTCGAAAGCACGAGCCGCCGAATAGAAGGTGAATACAGCCTGCATTATCACGAAGCAGGCGAAGGGCCGCCACTATTACTGCTGCACGGCTCCGGACCCGGAGTGAGTTCGTGGTCGAATTTCTCCGGAAACATCTCCACTTTCGCCCAGAGTTTCCGCACACTGTGTCTCGACATGCCGGGATTCGGCGACAGCCGTGCCGTCGCCTGGCGAGACGCCTACTCCCGGGTCGCGGCGGATGCGGTGCGCGCATTCCTCGACGAACTGGACCTCGGGGCGGTGGACATCATCGGGAATTCGATGGGCGGCAACGTCGCCGCCGAGTTCGCGCTCGCGCACCCCACCCGGGTACGCCGGCTGGTCCTGATGGGGCCCGGGGGCCTGGCGGTGAACACGCTCTCCCCGCCGGTCAGCGAAGGCGCTCGGCGCATGTTCGAGTTCCTTGCCGCGCCATCTCGGGCTGGCATGCGCGCCTGGGTGGACACCATGGTCAGCGATCCGAGCACGGCCACCGAAGAGCTGATCGACGAGCGAATGGCAAACGCCATGAAGCCCGGGGTCATCGAGACGACCGCGGCGATCTTCGCTACCTTCGGCGATCCCGCGCTGGACCGACTGCCGCCGTTGTGGGCACGCGCGAAGGATCTGCAGACGTCCACTCTCATCGTCTGGGGCCGAGACGACCGGATGCTGCCGTTCGAAGGGGGACTTTTCCCGTTTCGGCAACTGCCGAACGCCGAACTTCACGTGTTCGCACGCTGTGGCCATTGGGCGCAAATCGAATGCAAAGAAGAATTCGAACGCGTTACCATCGAGTTTCTGACCCGGCAATAATCCGTGCTTGTCACAATGGGGGGTGGCACTTCCCTCCGGCTGACACTGCTGTAATATTCCAGCAATGAGCGACGCAGGGGCTGAGGGTCGAAAATACCTGAAACTGAGCCCGAACGGCTGGATCGTACTGGGAATTGTTTCCTACAGTAATGAGGTCTCGGGGTATCAGGTCAAGAAATGGTCTGACTTCGGCCCGGGGTTCTTCTATCTGAGCCCATCATTCAGCCAGATCTATGCCGAGTTGAAAAGGCTCGAGGATTTGGGGTTGGTCACGTCCAGAGACGCCCTGCCCGACGATACGAACGCCCGGAACCGACGGCTCTACCGAATCACGGAGGCCGGTGAGCAGGCGCTGACCGACTGGTCGCGGCACGCACCCGTGGAGCGCCCGGTACTCAAGCAGCCCATGCTGATGCGGGTGATGCTGGCCCACCTCGGGGACCCTGTCGCGCTGAAGACCCAACTGCTGGACTACATCGACTGGGCGGATCTGCAGTCCAGACATGCGGCGCACTACGCGCAGTTCGCCGCCAACGACCCCTACTTCGCGTACGTGTGGATCGTGCTTCGTTGGGCCGAGAGATACTACGCATCGGAAAGCACTCTTGCCGGAGAGCTCCTCAAGGACATCGACCTGGCGGCCGGCCGCTTCGCCCGGCCCGACGAGAAACCCGAGTGGTTCGAGGCGCCGATGTTCTCGGACCGCAGTACCGGAGTTGCCGAGCCTCGCAACAGGACCGAGAGGTCGACCTGACCTCTCACCGGCTGCACAGTCGTTCTCGCAGTAGTTGTTTCTGCACCTTGCCGGTCGCTGTGCACGGCAGCACGTCGACCACCTCCACCCGCTCCGGGCACTTGTGCGCCGCCAGTCCCGCCGATTGCAGGAAGTCACCGAGCTCCCCGGTCGACGGCGGGGTGCCCGCCGGTCCGTGCAGCACCAGAAAGGCGGCCACCCGTTCACCCATCAGGGCATCGGGATAGCCGACCACCGCGACATCGTCGATCGCGCTGTGCGCACGCAAGTTCGTCTCGACCTCCAGCGCGCTGATGTTCTCCCCACCGCGGATGATGATGTCTTTCACTCTGCCCCGCACGGTGACCGATCCGTCCTCGCCGAACTGGACCAGATCACCGGTTCGGAAGTGGCCGTCGGCGGTGAACGCCTTGTCGTTCAGAGCGGCGTCGAGATAGCCGAGGAACAGTTCCGGCCCGCGTACGACGAGTTCACCCACCCCGTCCCGCTCGTTGATCAGGTATCCCTCGGATGGGTGAATCGGCAGTCCGTCGGTGCGCGAGCGGGTCGCCACCGATGTCGCCGGCCCCGATACACTGAATGTCGGCAATTCGCTCGAACCGTAGGTGCGGGTGACGATCGCGTCGAGGACCTCACACCCGTCCGCCACCAGATCCTCGGGCACATCCGCGCCCCCGCAGATGAACAACTGCAAACTCGACGCCTGCCGGCGTTGTCGGTACTCAGAGACCAGACCGCGCAGAAACGGTGTCGCGCCCAGGCTCACCCGGCAGCGGTCCCGCTCGATGATCTCGACGGCGGCCTCGGCGCTCCAGACGTCCAGCAGCGAGACACTCTCCCGCAGCAGCGTGGGCAGGTAGACCCCGTAGACGATGCCGATCAGATGTCCGATCGGAGACGCCATGAAGGTGCCGTCACCGGTACCGAGTCCGAATTCCCGGATGATCGAGCGCATCTCCCAGACCACCGTCTGATGACTGTGAAGCACTCCCTTGGGCTCGGAGGTCGTTCCCGATGTGTAGAGAAGCAGGCAGATGTCGGCCGGCCGGCCCCGTCGGTCCATCGGCCCGCCCTGCGCCGCCAGCTCCTCCAGGCCGACGAACCCCGGGGGCAGCTCCCCTTCCGGCCGTACAACCACGACCAGCGGCGGATCAGCGAGCTCGTCGAGCATGTCGGAAACCATCGCGACATAGTCGAAACCTCGGAACCGATGCGGAATGAACAGCGCCCGCGAGGCAGACTGCCGCACGATGAACGACAGCTCGGCGCGACGGTAGGTGCTGACCACGGGATTGACGACGCATCCAGCCCAACTGGCCGCGTGAACGGCGACGATCGCCTCGGGCCAGTTCGGCAGGAACACGGTCACCACATCGTGTTCACCCACACCCCGTGCATCCAATCCGGAGGCCAAGGTCGCCGCCGCAGAACGCAGTTCGTGGTAGGTGATGGGCTGGTCGTCGGTGTCGACTGCCGTCGACCCCGGATGTGCCGTCGCGGCGTCATCCAGGAACGACGAAAGGGTCCGGTCCTCCCAGAATCCGGCCCCGGCGTAGTCGACGTCGGAAGGCCTGGTGGGTACCAGCATGAGCACTCCTTGTGGATCGGTTCACGGCGATGTGGAAACGGCCCGACGCGGTCTGTTCAGGTGATCGCGCCTGCCCAGTCGGGTGCGCACTTGAAGGCACCGCGGTAGAACAGCAGCGGACCGCGCTGCGGGTTCGACCAGAACCCGGTGGGTTCGGCGACGACGATCGTGTGGTCGCCGACCTCGATCTCGTCGACGACGTCGGCTTCGATACGGGCCAACACGTGGAGCAGCGCCGGAGCCCCGTTGCCTGCCGGCTCCCAGGGCGTGCGGGCGAAGCGGTCCGCTGTCCTGTCGGCGAAGACCCGCGCGACCGATTCTTGGTCGCTGGCCAGGATGTTGATGCACAGCGCCGTTGCGGCCCGCAGCTGCGGCCAGGTCGTCGACGACCGGGCCGGAGCGAAGGCCACATAGGTGGGATCCAGCGACAGGGCGACCACCGACTGACAGGTGAAACCCCGGGGAACGCCGCCGGGCCGACCGGTGACGACCGCGACACCGGTGCCGAAGTGACCGAAAGCTTCCTTGATCTGCGCAGTGCTGAAGCGCCCCACCGGTGGATCCTCAGTCATCGTAGCTCACCGTGATGTCTTCGGATTCCGAAAGTGCCTGGCATGCGAGCACATAGCCATCTTCGATATCGATGGCGTCCAGGGCGCCTCCATCGACCATCGTGACTCGGCCGCGCTGCACCTTGCAGACGCATGCGCAGCACGACCCCTCGCGGCAGGAGTACGGGGCGTCGATGCCGGCCTCGATCAAGGCATCCAGGAGCCGGGTCCCCGCGGGCCAGGTGGCGTTGAACTCCCGGCCGTCGAGCCGAACCGTCACGGTACATTGCCCACTCACGCGGCCCCCTCCTGCGGTCCCTCGCCCGAGGACGGGTCGGTGCGCGTCGTCAGGGCGATGACTCCGTCGCGGATCTGCAGCGACAGCGTCGCCCACAAACTGGGGCACGTCGGAATCGTCGCGGTGAGTCCTCCCTGCGCGGCGCGCCGGGCCAGCTCCGGACACACCTTCACCGCGTCGTCCGTCCACTGGATACTGATCTGCTGTTCGGTGTAGCGCTCCACCAGAACCGCGTTCTGGCAGAGATCGCACGATACTCGGTTCATCCTCGTTCCCCATCTGCGGTCACATCGCGGCGATATGACAGTTGCTGTGCGCCAAGCATTCTGGCGATGAGCGCCCCGACGCTCAGACGGCCATTCGGGCTCTTCCCAACTGGCGGTAGATCTGTACACCCGCCCTCCGGACCAGGGCAGCGGTTCTGCTGTCCAGCGCGAGTTTGTCGATGGGCCCGCAAATCGACACCGCCGCGATGACATCGCCCCTCATTCCGACCGCGGCACCGACGCAACCGACCCCGCGCAGAGTCTCCTCCCGGTCGAATGCCACGCCGCGAAGCCGTATCTCGGCCTGTTCCCGGCGGGTACGGTTGTCGCAGGAGGCTGTGTCGGCCTGACTGTCCGGCGATGGCACCAGGTCCGGCTTCGCGCCAGCACCATGGGCGAGAAGTACTTTGCCCACGCTCGTCACCCCGGCCGGGCGCCGGCGCCCGGGACGCGTGTCGATCTCCAGCCCGTGCTGACCGTCGAGTTTGTCCAGGTAGATCACGTCATTGCCGTCGAGGACGGCCATGTGCACGGTGTGCCCGGTGATCCGCCGCAGCTCGCGCAGGTGCGGCAGCGCGGCGCAGTGCAGCCGATCCTGTTGCACTGCCAATGATCCCAGTTCGAAGAGCCGCAACCCCAGGCGGTACTGCTGGCCGCTGCGGATCAACCACCCCAGCTGCACGAGCCGTTCGAGCATTCGGTGCACCGATGAGCGCGGCACCCCGGTGCGCCGGGCGATCTGCGCCAGCGTCAGCTGCCCCGGGCCGTCGAAGGCGTCCAGGATGAGATCGGCCCGGGCCAACCCCACCAGCGGTGCGCAGTCCTGAAGTTGTGTGGACATCAAATCCTCCGTCCTCCGTACCGCGGCGACATCGCCACGGAGCATGGGAGCCTTATTACTGTTAGGTACAATACCGCGGACGCCGCGACGTAACCGGTTTCCGACGAAAACAGGTGATAACTGCTTGTTTGACCCGCGCAGCGCCCGCGAAATCGCGCACCGAGATATTTCTGTTAGGTACTCATACTTGTTGCGCGCTCCGGAATGCCCAGGTAGAAGTTCGACACCAGGTCCTCCTCGCGTGCGGCCAGCCGATACGGGCCGAAGTCCTCGACGCCCGCAGCCCGCAGGACCTCGGCATCGGTGAGGAACTGCCCCGTACCCGCCTCGGCCGGGCGGAGCAGCAGCGCATGTACAGCATCAGCGAAGATCTGGGTCGTACGCGCCTGCGCCCGGACAGTGGCTTCACCCATTGCAGCCATCAGGCCGGTGCTGGCCACAGTCGTCTCCGGCCACAGCGAGTTCACCGCGATCGGGATCGTCGCGAATTCCGCGGCCCAACCGAGCGTGAGCAGGCTCTCGGCATACTTGCCGACCGTGTGTCCGACGTGATCGGCCAGCCATCGGGGATCGAGATTCAGCGGCGGCGAAACGTTGACGATGTGCGCGTCGGCCGACTTGGCCAGCCAGGGCAACGCGCTGTGCACCAGCGCGTAGGGCCCTTCGACGTTGATGGCCAGCAGCCGGCGAAAGTTCTTCGGCGCCAGAGCCGAGGTGGGCCGAAGATCCAACGCTCCGGCGTTGTTCACCACCGCGTCGATACCGCCGAAGGCCGCGACCACTTCGTCGACCGCCCGGGCCACCGCCTCGGGATCACGAACATCGCAGGCGATGGCCAGGGGTTGTCCGCCCGCATCGCGCACCGCACTCGCCGTCTCGGTCAGCGTGCCGGCGATCTTCGGGTTCGGCATGTCCGTCTTGGCCAGCAGCGCCACCTTGGCTCCGTCGGCGGCCACTCGGACCGCGATGTCGCGACCGATTCCCCGGCTCGCGCCGGTGACCACGACCGCCCGGCCCGCGAGTGAGCCCTCCGGCCGATACGTGCTACGCGTCATTGCTGCCTCCAGGTTCGTTCGACGCACCGGTCGGGCTGGTCGTTTTCTGTTTAATCATATAACTGATTGTGCGCACGCCTCTCGATTGCTGTCAATAGCGCTGGGGCGCAGAGCTATTGCACACCGCCGCGAACGGCACCCGGACGGGGCCCACCTTGCTTCGCAATTGGTTTATATGTTTAGCTATTTCGGTGACTGATGCCTCGGGCCCCCGAACACTGTCCGCCGACGAGGCCGCCGACCTCGGCCGGGCGGTACGGCAGGTGTGCGATCAGCTGGCCACCGAAGAACGGCTGCGCGAGATCACCGAGCACCCCAATGACACTGCCGGTGCCGGATTCGACCTGATGCTGTGGAAGGCGCTGTACGCACAGCTCGAGGTGGGAACCATCGCCGCGCCCGAGCATCTCGGCGGTGCCGGATACGGGGCGGCGGCGCTCGGAATCGTCGCCCACGAGCTCGGGCGATGCCTGGCCCCCGTGCCTTTCCTCGCCTCCACCGTGCTGGCCACCGGCCTGGTTCTCGACTGTGCCGACTCAGAGCCACACCGGTGCGAGTCCATCGCCTTGACGCCCCTGATCGACGGTGACCGGACCGCTGCGGCGGTGATCAGCGGCGGCGGCCCGTGGCCGACAGCCGGCTCCGCGGTCGTATCCACCGGTGGCCAGACCCCGCTGCTGACCGGCACCGCGCACCACGTGTTGCACGGAAGCGGCGCCGACGACCTCGTGGTCGTGGCCGAATGCGGGCCCGAGGCCGTCATCTGCTGGCTGCGTGCGGACACCCCCGGGGTCCAGCGCGAACCCGAACCGGTGCTGGACACGACCAGACCGATGGCGACGATCCGGTTCGACAGGGCCCCCGCGGTCACGATCGGTGCCGGCCGCGGGGTCGAGGGGCTCGTCGCCGAACGCATCCATCGCACGATCGCAGTGCTCTCGGCAGAGCAGGTGGGAGCCAACGAGAAGGTACTCGAGGACACCGTCGCGCACGCCCGGGTGCGCGAGCAGTTCGATCGCCCGATCGGCAGCTTCCAGGCGGTCAAGCACCGATGCGCCGACATGCTCGTCGACCTCGAGTGGTCGCGTTCGGCATCACAGGCAGCACTGTCGGCCGCCGACGACCGACCGGAGGGTTCGGCATCCGAACTCTCTTGGCGCGCAAGTATGGCCAAGGCCGTCTGCTCGGAATCGCTGCGCGCGGCCAGCCACGCCAACGTGCAGATCCACGGTGGCATCGGATTCACCTGGGATCACAGCGCCCACCTGTACCTCAAGAGGGCGCGGACCGACGAGGTCATCTTGGGTGATCCCGCCCATCACTGGGATCAGCTGGGCCCGATGGCGACCCAGCATCACTCCGCCGGCACGGATGTGCAAGGAGCCGTGGATGCCCATGCCTGACGACCAGTCGATCGATGCGCTCCGACTGCGTATCCGCGAGTTCCTGCGAACCTCGCCCCGACCACCAGGTCTGCGCAATTACGGGGCGACCCCCACCGATGCCGACGTCGGGCCCGGGCGGATCTGGCACCGGCACCTCGCCGACAACGGCTACGCCTGCTTGCACTGGCCGGCCGAGTTCGGCGGCGCCGACGCCTCGGTGCTCTACCAGGCGGTCTTCGCCGAGGAGTGCGCTCGAGCCGATGTCCCGCGGCAACTGGCGATGCCCGCCATCGACCTCGTCGGACCGGTGCTGATCAGGTATGGCACCGATCAACAGCGGCAGCGCCATCTCGAGCGTATCCGGCGTGGCGAGGACATCTGGACACAGCTCTTCTCCGAACCCGATGCGGGATCGGATCTCGCGGCTGTGCGCAGCACCGTGACCCGCACGGCATCGGGCTGGGTGATCAACGGCCAGAAGATCTGGAGTTCGGCGGCCAATTCCGCGCAGTACGGAATCCTGCTCGCGCGCACCGGACCGCACAAGCATCGCGACCTGAGCATGTTCATCGTCCCGATGGACTCGGCCGGGGTCACGGTGCGGCCGATCCGCCAGATCGATGACGAGAGCAAGTTCAACGAGGTGTTCCTCGACGACGTGATGCTCGGCGACGACGCGCTCATCGGCGATGTCGGCCAGGGCTGGACGATCGCGATGATGACGTTGGGCCGGGAACGGCTGACCCTCGGAAGTCAGGCGGTCGGCATGTTCAAACGACACGAACGCATGGTCAGCGCGGCGATCCGACGAGGCCGGCTGGACCCGGTGCTGACGCGGTCGATGACCAGGCTGTGGGTCCGCATGTGGTTGCTGCGGTTCACCTGGCAGCGGGCGATCGATGCCGGCGACCTCGATTCCCCCGCCTTCTCGGTGCTGAAGATCATGACCTCTGAGACCGACCGCGACCTGGGCGATCTGGCCACCGATGTGCTGGGCACCGATGCGTGCACTCCGCCCGGCTCGCAGACCGAAGCCGGCGAGATCGTCCACCACATGCTCGTCGGACGCGCCCAGACGATTCTCGGCGGCACCAGCGAGATCCAGCGGGACGTACTCGGCGAACGCGTGCTCGGGTTGCCCAACGACCGCCGACGCGCCGGCTCGGCCGGGGTGCCCGCAGCCGCCAACGGAAGGGAAGCGCGATGACTGCACCGCTGAGCGGCCGTGTCGTGTTGGTCACCGGCGGCGGCCGGGGCATCGGCCGAAGCCACTGCCTCACCCTGGCCGAACTCGGTGCCGCGGTGGTCGTCAACGACCCGGGAGTCGGACGAGACGGCGCCCAGGAGGGTGGTGGCGCCGGGCCCGCAGCCGCGGTGGTAGCCGAAATCGAAAGTGCTGGAGGCAGGGCTGTTGCCCATACCGGTTCGGTCGCGGTGTGGCAGGACGCCAAAGACATGGTAGATACGGCTGTCGAGAGGTTCGGCACCCTGACCGGTGTGGTGAACAACGCCGGCATCCTGCGCGACGCACTGGTCGTCAACACGACCGAATCCGACTGGGATGCCGTGCTTTCTGTCCACCTCAAGGGCACGTTCGCGGTGAGCCATCACGCATGTGTGTACTGGCGCGAGCAGTCCAAGGCCGGCAAACAGGTCGCCGCGCGGGTCGTGAACACCGTCTCGGGTTCGGGGCTGTGGGGCAACGCCGGGCAGTGTGCCTACGGCGCGGCCAAGGCCGCGATAGCCAATTTCACCAACGTGCTCGCAATGGAGGCACATCGCTTCGGGGTGACCGCCAACGCGATCTCGCCGCTGGCTCGTTCGCGGATGACCGACCAGCTGTTCGCCGACCGGGCCGACGACCCCGCGCTGGATCCGGCCCGAAGCTCCGCTGTCGTCGCGTGGCTGCAGTCACTGGATTCGTCATGGCTGACCGGGCAGATACTTCGGATCGACGGGGCGCGGCTGAGCCGCGTCGGCGGCTACACCGAGCGCCCCGAGAGCTACCTCGCCCGGGACGGGTCATCGCTTCGGTTCTCCGAGGTCGGGCCGGCGGCCCGGTGGCTGTGGGAGCTGTTCCCGCGCGGCCTGACCGATCCGCTCACCACCCGCTGAGATCCGTGGCGCATGCCCGACCGGAGAGGAGCCCGATGACCAACCGGACAACCGCAGTGGACGGTCCCCCACAGGAGGCGTGGGCGATGATCGAACAGTCCGTGCGACACGTGTTCGACGAGACCTCGGAGGGCTCCGGTGGCCACTGCGTGGTCGGCGAGCGGCTCGCCGAGCTGGGTTGGGCCGACATCGAAGCCGAGTACTCCGTCGCCGCGACCCAACTGCTGTTCTGCACCCGGGCGCGCACCCTGACCCAGACCGACTGCCTGGATCGGGTGATGCTCGCAGAGCTCGGCGCCGCGCTGAGCCGTCCGGCCGACCGCGTGATCCTGCCGGCTGGCGCGGCCGACTGCTCGGGGGACGGCACCACGATCGAGGGCATCGTGCTCGGACCGGCACACGGCGTGCTGGCGTTCGGCCTGGCGCAGCCCTCCGGAGTCGTGCTGACCGGCACCGTGGACGCCGCGCACCTGCGCTGTGAACCACTCGACACCTTCGACGCGTCCTCGACGTGGACTCGGGTCACCGGCACCGTCTCGGCCGAGCTCGCCGACGGCGCCGGACCGTGGCGACGCGCGATGGCCGCTGGCCGCCGGGCACTGGCGACCGAACTGGTCACCTTGGCCGAACAGATGCTCGACACCGCGGTCGACCACGTCCGCACCCGGGCGCAGTTCGGCTCCCCCATCGGCGCGTACCAGGCGCCGCGGCACGCCCTCGCGGACGCCTGCGCGCGCCTGGAGGGAGCCCGCGCGCTGACCGCCGAGGCGTGGCGACACGGCGACGACCTACGTTCGTTGATCGCCAAAGCGGTGGCGGGCAGAGTCCACCGCCAGGTCGCCGACGTCTCGATCCAGGTCAGTGGTGCGATCGGGCTGACGATGGAGCATCACCTGCACCGCTACGTGGCGCGCGGAATGCAGCTCGACACGCTGCTGGGCACCCATCGCCGGCTCGAATCGGCACTGGCTGAACGGTTGCTGTCGCAGGCTGACCGGGCCGGACCGCTGCCCGACGTCATCTCCTGCGCGTGACCCGCGAGCCGCCACCGGGACTCTGTGCCCGCCGACACGGCGGCACCGCTACGGCGCCACCCGAACGGCCCTCGTAATATCGTTAGTCATATCACTGATTGCGATCACGCACGTCAAAAGGGGATGCGCATGGAGGTCGCCAGCTTTCGCGAGCCCAAGATGTCGGGCCGGGTAGCTGATGTGCTGCGGAAGATGTTCATCCGCGGCGAGATCGCCGAGGGTGAGATGCTGCCCCCGGAATCTGAGCTGATGCAGCAGTTCGGCGTGTCCCGCCCGACCTTGCGGGAGGCCTTCCGGATCCTCGAATCCCAGTCGCTGATCGAGATGCAGCGGGGCGCGCGCGGCGGCGCGCGGGTCACCCGACCCACCCGCGAGACGCTCGCCGACTACGCCGGGCTGATCCTGCAGTACGAAGGGGTGGCGCTCAAGGACATCTACGACGCGCGAGCGATCATCGAGACCCCGATGGTCGTTCAACTGGCCAAGGACCGTGATCCCGCAGTCATCGCAGAACTGGAGGAGATCGTCGAACGTGAGCGCGGGCAGAAGACCGGCGACGAAGGCTTCACCGTCCAGACCGACTTCCACGCTGCCGTTGCGCGCCTTTCCGGCAACGCCACGATGCAGATCATCAGCGAGATGTTGCACCACATCGTGGAGAAGGCCAACAGAACCATGCAGCCCACCGAGGGAGCCCGGGCCGATCAGGCGCTCAAGAGATCGGTCAAGACCCACGCGATGGTTCTGGACCTGATCAAGGCGGGCGACGCCGACAAGGCCGGTGAGTTGTGGAACCGCCACCTGCTCAAAGCCGAGGAGTACCTGCTCTCCGGCTCCAAGATGTCCACGGTGCTCGATCTGCTCGACTGAGCCTCACTGCACGGTCATCCTCGAGCACTCGACAATACCGTCACCGCGGAGACCGCGGTGGGACCACCGATGTTGTGCGCCAAGGCTACCCGGGCGCCATCGACCTGGTTCTCGGCCTCGCCCCTGAGCTGATTGAACAACTCGTAGCACTGCGCCACTCCCGTCGCCCCGGGTGGATGGCCTTTGGCCTTCAACCCTCCACTCGGATTGATCGGTATCGAGCCGCCCACGTAGTGTTCGCCGCGCTCTACCAGCTTGTGTCCGTCGAAACGGTCGGCGAAGCCCAGGTCCTCGTAGCTGATCAACTCCACTCCGGTGAAGCAGTCGTGCACCTCGGCGACGTCGATGTCGCGCGGGGTCAGGCCGGCCATTCCCAGTGCCGCCCTGGCGGCCTTCACCGTGGGCGGAAACGTGGTCATGTCCGGCTTGTGCTGATGCATGACCCGATCCATTCCCACCCCGACACCGCGCACCCAGACCGGCCGGTCGGTGAACCGGTCGGCAATCTCCTCGGCTGCCAGGATCACCGCCGCAGCCCCATCACTCTGCGGCGTGCAGTCATAGAGCCCGAACGGGTCCACCACCACCGGGGCGTCCAGAACCTGGGGGACGGTGATCGGATAGCGCAGCTGCGCCTTGGGATTGGTCAGGGCGTGCTGGTGGTTCTTCACCGCGATCATCGCCAGATGTTCCCTGGTGGCCGGAGCCTCGTACAGGTAGCGGTTCACGTGCAGCGCGAAGTTCGCCGGTGCGACGAGTCCCAGCGGATAGTCCCAGGCCCCATCGCGCGTCATCCCCGACCATTCCCAGAACGTTGCGTTCGCGGCCGTCTCCCTGACCTTGTCGACCCCGACCACGAGGACGACGTCGTAGAGGCCGGATGCCACCGCCAGTACACCGTTTCGGATGGCATCGTTGCCTGTTGCACAAGCATTCTCGATCCGGGTCACCGGGATGTCGACCAGATCCAGCGTGTCGGCGAGAATGCCGGACGGGAAGCCGTCCGTCGTCGAAAGCTCCCCGATCCAGGCGGCCTGGATCTGCGATTTGAGTATTCCCTTGTCGACGTTGGCGACACAATCCGCGTACGCCATCGGGATCAGATCCTTCACCCCGAGGTCGAAGTGCTCGGCGAACTCGGTCATCCCGGCACCGACCATTGCCACTTTCCGCATGAGCAGTCCCCTGTCTAGTTACGTGCCTGTGTCGAGCCGAGCAGCTCCGAGGGCAGAAAGGCCGGCCCGTAGTCGGGTATCCCGGTGCGGGTGGCGATCCTGCGCAGTACGACCGTCCCGGGGGAACCGATCCGGGTTTCGCCGGCCGGCACGCCGGTGACCTTCAGCAGCACTCGGACCGGGCTGTCGTCGAGCTGCACCACCGCGAGCGAGTAGGGGCTCGCGATGCCGGGAACCGGCAGATGCACGGTGGTCTGGGTGTAGACGCATCCGGTGCGTGGCAGCGGCTCGGAGCTGCCGTCGCGACGAAGTCGACCGTCTTCGGTCACCACCGAACGCGGCGGGAACCATGTGCGGCTACCTTGCTCGGAGGGCTCACCGAACACCGTCGCATCCCAGCGCAGTTTCGGGTCGAATGCCCGCGCATATGCTGCCAGCGAGATCGGTATCTCGGGCCCCTCGGCCACCACCGCGGACGGCAGCACCTGCGCCCGACGCTCAACCCGCTGGATCCGCGCGACGCCGGACGTCAACTCGGCGACGGTGATCGACGACTGCTCGGCCGCGATCACCAGGCCCTCGGCGTGCTGCTCGATCGCGTCGACGAGTGCCCCCAGCACTCCCGCCGCGGAGTCGTTCGTCGTCACCGGTCCGACATCGGTGAAGGCGGCCAGCTGCTTGGGGCCGATTCCCGCCGCGGCCGCCACCGGTCGGGAATGGTCGAGGCCCATCCGGGCCAGAGTGTCGGAGAACCCCAACTCCCGCTGCAGGCGTGGATCACCGTACTGGCGGCGCCGGCCGTCGGCCTGCCGGACCACCACCGGCAGACTCCGGGTCTGCCGGGCTGCGGCCACCAGCTGCGGACCGGATTCGCCACCGAGCAGGACCGCCACGGCAGCAGAACCGCAGGCCGAATCGTCGGCAGCGGCGATCACGAGCGTCCCGGGCGCGCCGTCCTGCACCTCGTCGAGCACTGCGGGTGCACCACCGAGCACCTCGCGCACCGCCACCGCGGGGCTCAGGGACAACCCGGCCAGCAGAACCGCTCCGTTCCCGCCTTCGAGCAGCGGCATGTCGCGCGAGACCAGAACGACGCGTTCGGCCTCGGCCGCGGTGTCGGCAGCGCGTCCGGCCGCGACAGCCATGGTCAGGGCATCCTCATCGGGACCGCTCACGCGGCGGCCGGAACCGCCGGCGGTCCAGGGTGGCAGATACGTTCCCGCTGAACAGATCACGCTCATGCGCGGCCTCCCTGGCGATAGTGGTCCCGGCCGGCGACCGAGTCGGCCGCCGCCTTAATAGGGTATATAGTTATCTTATTCCAATGCAACAACGCGTGTCCGCGAACCGTTCGGGACGACGCCGAAAGGGGAACGGTGACTTCAACGTTCGACATGTTGTGCGCAGCCGACGATGACGTCGACGAGATCCGTACCGCGGTCCGCGAGTTCCTGCGCGCCGACCAGGACGAATTCGGCTGGAGCAGCGGTGTCGACACCTGGCTGAGCTCGTGGGACGAGAGCTTCAGCGCAAGGCTGGGAGCCGCCGGGTTCGTCGGCATGACCATCCCGACCCGTTACGGTGGACGCGGAGCCGGTCACCTGCACCGCTACGTCGTCACCGAGGAGTTGCTCCTGCGGGGAGCGCCGGTGGCCGCCCATTGGATCGCCGACCGTCAGATCGCTCCGGCTCTGTTGTCCTACGGAACCGAGCGGCAACGCCAGACACTGCTACCGGCGATCGCCGCCGGACGGTGCTACGTCAGCATCGGAATGAGCGAGGACACCGCCGGATCGGACCTCGCCGCGGTTCAGACCAGGGCGGTACGGGCAGAGGGCGGTTGGCTGCTCACCGGTCGCAAACTCTGGACCAGCGGAGCCCACCGCGCGCACTGGATCGTCGTGCTGGCACGCACCAGCCCGCCCGACCCCGACCACCGCCACGGTGGTCTCAGCCAGTTCCTGGTATCGCCCGAATCGGCTGGTGTGACCGTCAATCCCATCCCCCAGATGACCGGCGAGCAGCATTTCAACGAGGTCGTCCTGGACAGCGTATTCGTCGCCGACGCCGACGTTCTCGGTGAGATCGGGTCGGGTTGGCGGCAGGTCACCGCGGAGTTGTCCTTCGAACGCAGCGGTCCCGAGCGCTTCCTGTCGACGGCGGCGCTGCTGGCCGGCACCCTGACCGCGCTCGCGAAGCGGCCCGACGACCGGCACACCGCCGCCCGGGTGGGCGACCTACTGGCACGGCTGGCGTCGCTGCGCCAACTGTCGGTCTCGGTGGCACGGTCACTGGCAGCCGGCAACGACGCCACCGTCCGCGCCGCCCTGGTGAAAGACCTGGGAACCCAGTATGAGCAGGATTCGGTCGAGGTGTGCGCCGAGATGCTCGACCAGCTGCAGGCCCCACCCGATGCCGCACTCGAGCTGTTGTTGTTCGACGCACATCGCCATGCGCCGATGTTCACCCTTCGCGGTGGCACCAACGAGGTGCTCCGCGGACTCGTCGCCCGTGGCATGGGCGTGCGCTAGATCGACCCGAAGGAGTCATCATGACGGTACCGATCGATCCGCTCGACGGCGGCGTGCTGTGCTCACCGCCCGGGCCCTCGGGCAGCACCGACCTCGACGACCTGCGCGAGCTCGTCGACGACATCGTGCACCACACCGCATCCCGGTCCGGGTCGCAATGCCGGGTCGAGCAGGAGTTCGACGAAGCGCTCTGGGAACGGCTCGATGCCGCGGGCGTGACCAGGCTGACGACCGAGCTCGGATCCGGTGGCGGCCCTGTCGAGATGAGCGTGGTGCTGCGCGCCCTCGCCCGCAACTGCAGCGCAGTGCCGCTCGCCGAGACGGACCTGCTCGGCGCATGGCTGGCCGGCTTGGCCGGTATCGAATGTCCGCAGTCCGCACCGGTCACCGTGGCCCTGGGTGATCCGGCGCGTTGTGAGACCCACGCCGGAACCGTCACCGCCGCGCTCCGTGCCGTGCCATGGCCGGGTCCGGCCACGATCCTGCTCGCGCTACCCGTCGGCCGCCACCTACTGGTGGCCAGGGCATCCGATGTCGGGGTCACGGTGCAGCACAACCTGGCCGGAGAACCACGCGGTCGGCTGGCCGTGGACCTCCCGACCGCGGAATGCGCCGAGCTCGACGTCGCCGTGGCTACCCAGCTGCAGCGGCGCGGTGCGTGGGCACGGTGCGTCCAGACCGTGGGAGCACTCGACGCCGCCGCCGAAGCGTCGGTGGCCTACACCGGCGGGCGGATCCAGTTCGGCCGGCCACTGAACCGATTCCAGACCGTGCAACACGCCCTGGCGCTGATGACCGGCGAGATCGAACGGGCCCGATCGGTGGTCAGCCTGGCCGTTGCCGCTGCCGCCGACCACGGTTTCGACAGTCCACAGGCCGACTATGCCGTGACGCTGGCGAAGGTCACCCTGGGACAGGTCGTTCCGGTGGTCTCCCGAACGGCCCACCAGTTGCACGGCGCCCTCGGGGTCACCCTCGAGCACGACCTGTGGCGGGCGACGATGCGGGCCCGCAGCTGGGTCGGCGAGTTCGGCACCCCAGGCGACTACGCAGCTCACCTGGGCGACATCGCGCTGCGGTCCCACCGCGACGGGGACCCCGCCTGGGACGCACTGTTCGGAACATCCACGCTGGCATGGGCCTGACGGCGGGCCGCGCTCACCGCCGCCGCAGACTCATTCGGGCCGGCCGTAGACTGCCACGACCACCGAGCGGTCCAGTGAATTCTCCGACCAGACGCCGATGACGGTGCGGGTGCAATCGCTCATGATCGCGTAGTCCCGCGGATCGTAGTACCGCTGCTGAAGGATCTCGATGTTGTTCACCGCCAGCGCCGGGTTGACCGCCACCGTCTGAACCGCATCGCCGCGGAACCCCGCCGCCGACGCCCGATCCTGGGGCCCGGAGCCGTCCGAGCCCACATCGTCGGACAGATCGCGGTGAACCATGATGTCCCTGGCATGGCGTGCGGCCGCGGCTTGGAGTTCGGGGCTGACGTGAAGTTCCCCACCGCATCCGGCGTTCCGCTGGATCGTATAGACGTTGGCCACCACACCATCGTTGAGGCGCCTGTTGTCCCCGCGGGCCTCCGGGGAGACCAGCAGAACCACCAGCACCGCGCACGACCCGAACCAGGCCACCGTCTTTGCCGCCGCCATCCACCGACCTGCAGGCACAAGGGATCTCACCGTGGCCCGCCCCGAGCAGCAGCCAGTCGGCGAGCGAATGCCGGGGCCTGGATCGATTCCACCTGGTGGTCGAGTTCCAACAGCATGGCGGCCTCGTGCTGGGCGAGGTCCGCCCGGCCCGGTTGGACGGTGTTTCGCATGGTGTCCTTCGTCGCCAGCACGACCTCGCGCGGTGCCCGAGCCGGCCCGGCGGCCAATTCGCGCGCCGCGGCCACCGGATCCTCGGCCGCCTCGAACGCCAACCCGTGCCGCACGGCCGCTGCGGCGTCGAACCGCACGCCGAACAGCAGTGCGGCGCGGGCCGCCTGCACCCCGATGGCCCGCTGCAACATCCAGGTCGCGCCGCCGCCGGGATGGATGCCGAGTTGCTGGAAACGCGCATCGAACACCGCCTTCGGCCCTGCGATGCGCATGTCCGCTGCGAGTGCGAGGTTCAGCCCTGCCCCGACCGCTGGACCGTTGACCGCGGCGATCGTCGGCAGGCTGCATCGACTGACGGCCATGAAACCAGAGTAGATACGCTGCAAAGACTCTCGATCCGCGACTTTGAGCGTGGAGAGGTCTGCCCCGGCACAGAACGCGGACCCGGCGCCGGTGACGATCACCGCGTGGGCTCCCTCGTCGCCTTCGGCCCGGGCGATCGCGGCGCACAGCTGCACCGACATCGCCTCGGTCACCGCGTTACGGCGCAGCGGGTCGTTGATCGTGACGAGGACAACCCCGTCTGCCATTCGGTACTCGACGAGATCACCAGCGTTCACAGCCTCCGGACGTTACCGAGGGCACGGTACGACATCACTGCCGATCCCGCTGAGCGGTCGGGGTTTCCGGTGATGCTGCGCCGCCGGTGACCCGTCCGTCCCGCTGTGCGGTAGGACTGCCCCGCCGCGCTCCCCGCCGCTGTACCGTGTCGGCCATGCCTGAACCCGCCGCTGAACTCGTGAGCACTCTCCTTGCCGCAGAACACGAATCACCAGTCGACATCGTGGCGCTGGTGCAGAGATATCTCGACACGGTGGCGCACGCCGACGCCGACTCGGTGGGCGCGCTGTTCGCCGACAACGCCACGCTGGAGGATCCCGTCGGCTGCGGGGTCGTGCACAGCGGCCGGCAGGCCATCACGGAGTTCTATCGTGCACTCGACGGTGCGGAGCTGACCACCCAGATGAACGAAATTCGTTTCGGCGGACTCGAAGCGGTGTTCTCGTTCGTCATCACCATGGGTTCTGCCGACGCGCGGGTCACGGTGCACCCGATGGAGGTGATGGTGTTCAACCTCGATGGCGAGATCGTCTCGATGAAAGCGTACTGGTCGCGGCGGGACGTCACCGAGAGCTGATAGGCCATGAGTAGTCGGCGGGCGGATTCTTTTTGGAGGTCCGGTTCGGAGGAGGCTGCTCATGTCGGTGTTGGAGGTTGCGCTTGATCCGTCCACGGTGATTGTGGCCGTGGACCCGGGTAAGGCATTTCATCGGGTGTGGATCAGTGACGGCTCTGGTCTGCTTACCGATCCGATGTCGTTGCCGGTCTCGCGAGAAGGTGTCGCTGAGCTGGAGCGGGCGCTGAACAAGCACGGCCCCAGAGACCCGGTGATCGCGATCGAGGCGACGGGGAGTCTGCATCGACCGTGGGTCGCCGAGCTCGAACGTCGTCACCCCGGTTCAGTGCGATTGTTTGCGCCCTCGGCGACGAAGTCGGCGCGTAGTCAGCTGGGTTCAGGCAGGTTCAAAACCGACGACCGTGATTGTGCAGCCCTAACGTATATGGCTCGCCAGGGCGGCGGGCAACGCTTCGGCGAGCACACGGCGGTGGAGTCGCTACGTGCTGCAGTGCGACACCGCCGCGGGTTGGTCGCCGACCGCAAGGTCGCTCAGCAGCGGTTGCATGACCAGCTCAACGCCCTGTGCCCAGGATTGTCAGCGCCCGCCGGTCATGGCCGAGCCTTGGCCGTGGAGTCACCTACCGGTATTGCGGTGCTGGCCTGTGCAGCGGCGTTCGCGGGACGTGTACCGCAGCTACGGTCGTTGCTGTGTCGCGCTCCAGGGCGATTGACCACCGGTACCGCCCAATACTGGGTCACTCGGTGGCGGCAGTGCCTGCCGCCGCCGGCCGATGCAGATCAACGCGCTCACCGGTTGGGTCGTAACCTCGACCGCTATCGTCGACTCCGCACCGACATCGATGCCCTCGACCTCGAAATCATGGCGTTGCTCGCCGAAACCGACGGCCAGATCCTGACCAGCCTTCCCGGTGTCGGCTCGATTCGTGCGGCGGCCTTCGCTGCGCACAGCCTGCCGATCCAGCGATTCCCCGATGCCGAACATCTCTACTCGGCAACAGGTTTAGCGCCGGCCCTGTATCAGTCGGCCACCATCACTCGCCGAGGACGAATCTCGCGACAAGGCCTGGCCGAGCACCGCGATGCCTTGATGGGCATCGCGTGGGGACTGGCCCAGAACTCGCCGTCGTTTGCCGAACGCGACGCGCAACTACGAGCCCGCGGCATGGCACCCATCCAGGCTCGTGTCGCGCTCGCACGTCACGCCTGTCGACTGGCCTACCGACTACTTCGAACCCAACAACCCTTCGATGAACAGCGCTATCGTCAAGGAAGGCTCAGCGGCGGACGGTGACGGCCTTGAGAGCTATGCCGCACGACGGCGCAACCTAGCTTGCCGCCCGCTCGCCCTGGGCCGCTATCACGGCGCACACGAAAGCCTGCCGAACACGGCGACTAATCAGCCTGCCGGACCACCGCGGCCCACCAACCACACCCGACGCACTGCTCATCGCGTGAAAGCCGAGCATCCAGCCCGGCCGCTCGACCATGCTCACCGCCACCCTTGACCGCCGGCGCGAAAGCTAGCGAGCCCCGCAGCGCTGCCGCCGGCCGAAACACGCGCCGCAGCCTGCCCGGCCCGTCGCCCGGAGAACACGCAGTCGGCCAGCGACAGACCACTGACATAGGAGTTCGAGCACACACCTACCGCGGTGCGCCCCGCGGCGTAAAGGCCCGGCACCGGGTCGCCGTCGGCGGCGAGGACCATCCCGCTCTCCGCCGCGACCTGCAGTCCACCCAGCGTCAGGCCCGGGACGAAGTCCAGCGGCGAGGCTTTCAGCGAGATGTCGACGGCGTAGAACGGCGGCTCGGCCACTGGGGTGCAGAACTCGGCGGCCTTGTGAGCGGGATCCACGGCACCGGATGCGATCGCCGCATTGTAGGCGGACACGGTCTCGACCAGGCCGGATCCCGATATCCCCAGCTTGGCGGCGAGGGCGGCGAGGCTGTCGGCCTTCTTGTAGTGCGTGTACGTACTCACCCCCAGCCACGCCTTCTGAAAGGCCAGGGTCTGCGAACCGATCTGGCTGATCGCCTTCTTCCAGAGCGCGGAATCCAGAATCAGAAAGCCCGATCCGCCGAACCGGCGGATCATGATGTCCGAGAAGGTGGCGCCGTAGAGGTCTTCGTTGGCGATCCGCTCACCGTTGACCCCGACGACGACGCCTTCGGCCATCGCCGACGGTGGCGACATGAAGCGCCAGGCGGTGACGCGGTCCAGATGCGCCGAAACGCCACCGGCGCTCAGTCCCAGCGCGATTCCGGTTCCGTCGTCACCGGCGGTGCCCAGTGGGGAGATCAATGCATGCCCGGGAGCATGACGGCACAGCATGTCTCGATTGAACGCGAACCCACCGGCGGCCAGGACCACGGTGGACGCACCGATCCGCACCGTGGCCGATCGGGTGCGCCACTGCTTCTCGACGTAGCGGTCCATGATCCGGCCCACGGCGGGAAACCAGTTCGCCAGCTTGGTGTTGACCGCCACCGCGCGGCGACGGCGCCGATCGGCGCGTGATTCCCCGTCGAGCAGCGTGCGCCCGTGGACGCCGCCGACGCGACCTCCTTCGATGATGAGCTCGTCCACCCGCGTCATCGGCATGAACTCCACACCCAGGCTCAGCGCGGCATCCCGAAGTGCCTCCCACAGAACGCGCCCGGACTGCATGCCATCGGCGACCTGGCGATGGCCGCGCGGCGCCGGCGTGGCGAGATTCCGGTAGGGATGGGCCTTCTCGTTCCCGGAGAAATACAGATAGTGCCGGTCTGTCGGGTAGGAGGTCTTGTAGTCACACAACGACGCACCGAACCTGGCGCCGTGGCGTTCCAGCCAGTCGAGGTGTTCGACACTGCTGTCACAGAATCGGCGCAGCGTGTCGTCGTCGACGACACCCTGCACTTCCTCCCGCAGATAGTCGAACATGTTCGCCGGGCTGTCCTGTTGACCTGCCTGCAGCTGATACTTCGTGCCGCCGCCGGCGTAGACGATGCCACCGGAGAGCGCCGATGCCCCGCCACCCAGGCCACGATCCACCACGAGGACCGACGCACCGGCTTCTGCCGCCGCGATCGCGGCGCACGCACCGGCGGCCCCGAATCCGACTACCACGACGTCGTAGCGTTGCGGGCTTACCTTCACTCTGGATCTCCTCCACCACGGACCGGATCGGATCCACAGTAGGCCGACACACTCACCGTGAGCACCGGCTTCCCGCGCAGTGGAACCCGCGCCGAGGTCATGTTCAGCGGCGGCGCCCCGCTCACGGCTTGTTGACGTTTCCCGCGTCTACCGGCAGTTGGACCCCGGTGATGTAGCGGGCATCGTCGGAGATCAGGAACAGCACCGTCTTGGAGACCTCCTCGGCGGTGATCATCGCGACGGGTGAATAGGCGCTTCCCTGCGGCTCGTCAAGGTCGGGCAGCAGGTTGGTGGCCCCCTGGCCGAAGAAGGGCTGCACCGCGGCGCACTCGTATGCGGTGCGGTCCGAGCCCATCGCGGTCTGCACTCCGGTGGGATGGATGGTGTTGACCCGAATCCGATGTGGTGCAAACTCGTTCGCAAACGCCTTCATCAATCCGACGATGCCGTGCTTGCTGGCCACGTAGTGTGCATAGGGCACCTGGCCGCGGATTCCGGCCACCGAGCTGGTGATGACGATCGATCCGCCGCCCGCGTCGATCAACGCCGGCGCGGTCGCCTGGACGGTGTTCCAGACACCCTTCAGATTGGTGTCCATGATCAGGTCGTAGACCTCATCGGGAATGCTCAGCGAACCTTCCTTGTGGAAGGTGCACACCCCGGCGTTCGCGCATACCGCGTCGATACGACCGAACTCGCCGATCGCGCGTGCGGCAGCGTCGTCCATCGCGGCGCGGTCGCGGACGTCGGCGACGATGGGCACGCACCGGCGGCCGGTGTCGGCCACCAGCTTGGCTGTCTGCGCCAGATCGTCCTCGGTGGCGTAGTCGTAGTGGACGCTGTCGCTGACCTGACGGCAGACGTCCACCGCGATGATGTCGGCGCCCTCTTCGGCCAGCCGGACGGCGTGAGCACGACCCTGCCCGCCCCCCGCGCCCGTGATGAAAACAACCTTGCCCTGCACTCGGCCCATCTGGCATGCCCCTTTGTCCATCGGCGCTGAGCGGTTCGGCGCGCGCCGGGGCCATGGTCTACCGCAGGAACCCGACTCCGCTGCGTCCGTACCGGCGAGCGGAACACCGCAGTCCGAATCGGGTCTGCGGTGGCACCGCAGCCCTTCGCGTGGGGCCCGGCGGGGTCGCTACCCCACCGCCGCGGCGATGTCGGCGGCCGCGGCACCCGCGGCGATCTCGCGCTTCTCACCGCCGAACCGGTCCCGCAGCTCGACGACGCCGTCGGCCCAGCCGCGGCCCACCACCACGATCCACGGAACCCCGAGCAGTTCGGCGTCCTTGAACTTCACCCCGGGTGAGGCCGTCCGGTCATCGAGCAGCACTTCCAGACCCAGCCGGTCCAGCTCGGCGGCCAGCTCGACGGCGCCGGCGCGGGCCTCGGGGTCCTTGTTGGCGATCACCAGGTGCACGTCGAACGGCGACACCGCTGCCGGCCAGCGCAGCCCCAGCTCGTCGTGGTGCTGCTCGGCGATCACCGCCACCAGCCGCGACACCCCGACGCCGTAGGAACCCATGGTCAGCCGCACCGGCTTGCCGTCCTCGCCGAGCACGTCGGCGGAGAACGCGTCGGCGTACTTGCGGCCGAGCTGGAAGATGTGGCCGATCTCGATTCCCCGGGCGGACACCAGCGGGCCGCACCCGTCGGGCGACGGGTCGCCGGCGCGCACCTCGGCTGCCTCGATCGTGCCGTCGGCGGTGAAGTCGCGACCCGCCACCAGACCGACGACGTGCCGGTTCTTCTCGTCGGCACCGGTGATCCAGGCGGTTCCGTCGACCACCCGCGGGTCGACCAGGTAGCGCACTCCGTTGGCCAGCAACGCCTTCGGGCCGACATAGCCCTTCACCAGGAACGGGTTCCGGGCGAAGTCAGCGTCGTCGAGCAACGCGTATTCGGCGGGCTCGAGCGCGGCGCCGAGCCGCTTCTCGTCGACCTCACGGTCGCCGGGGACACCGACGGCGAGCAGCTCCCAGTCGCCGCCCGGCTCGCGCACCTTGAGCAGCACGTTCTTCAGGGTGTCGGCGGCCACGACCTCACGTCCGGCGAAACCGGGCAGGTCGGCGGCGTTGGCCCACTCCACCAGGGTGGCGATGGTGGGGGTGTCGGGGGTCACGTGCACCACCGCTTCGGGCTGTCCGTCGATCGGGATCGACGGCGGCACCGCGGTCAGTACCGCCTCCACATTGGCCGCGTAGCCCGACTCCAGGCAACGCACGAAGGTGTCCTCGCCGACCTCGCTCTCGGCCAGGAACTCCTCCGACGCGCTGCCGCCCATCGCGCCCGAGACCGCGGAGACGATCAGGTAGCGGACGGCCAGCCGCGCGAAGATGCGTTGGTAGGCCTCCCGGTGGGCGTGGTAGGCATTCTTGAGGCCGTCGTCGTCGACGTCGAACGAGTACGAGTCCTTCATGATGAACTCGCGGCCACGCAGGATGCCGGCCCGCGGCCGCGCCTCGTCGCGGTACTTGGTCTGGATCTGGAACAGCACCAGCGGGAAGTCCTTGTAGGAGGAGTACTCCCCCTTCACGGTCATGGTGAACAGCTCTTCGTGGGTGGGCCCCAGCAGGTAGTCGTTGCCGCGCCGGTCCTGCAGGCGGAACAGGTTGTCGCCGTATTCGGTCCAGCGGTTCGTCGTCTCGTAGGGCGCACGCGGGAGCAGGGCGGGGAACAGGATCTCCTGCCCACCCATCGCGGTCATCTCGTCGCGCACGATCTTCTCGATCTTGCGCAGCACCCGCAGCCCCAACGGCAGCCAGCTGTACAAACCGGGCCCGATGGGCCGGATGTAACCGGCCCGGATCAACAGTTTGTGGCTGGGCACCTCGGCGTCGGCGGGGTCGTCACGCAGGGTGCGCAGGAACAGCTCGGACATACGGGTTATCACGAGCGCCAACCTTACTGGTGGCCGCCGAGTGCGATTTCGGCGTGCTCAGTCGCGCGGTGCGCGACCGGCCACGCCGAAACCGCCGAGCTAGAGCTCTCCGGCGTCGATCGCGTCCTTGACTTCCTGGGCGTGCGCGACCTGCTCGGCGGTGTAGCGGATGAACAGTGCCGCGCCGCCGACCACGACCGCGACCGCGGCGACCCACAGCAGCCCGTAGGTGTAGCCCTGATCGAGCGCGTGCAGCTGCGCCGGGTTCATGTCCTTGACCGGGCCGGTGGTGCCGCCCAGATACAGCGTGCGCGACGTGATGACGGCCTGGACGATCGCGAGCACGACCGGCCCGCCGAGGTTCTGCAGCATCAGCGCGATCGCCGAGACCGGGCCGATCTGGTCGAAGCCGACGCCGGCGATCGCCGAGAGCATCAGCGGCACCACGATCATGCCGATGCCGAATCCCCCGACGGTGATCGGGATGACCAGGTTCGGGAAGTACGGGATGTTGGCGTCCAGAGTCGAGCCGTAGATCATCGCGCCGAGGACGAGCACGCCGCCACCGATGACCAGCACGCGCGGCGGGAACCTCGACACCAGCGCCGAGGCCAGCCCCAGGCCGATACCCAGCGCGATGACGAACGGGATGAACCCGATACCGGCCCGCAGCGCGCTGTAACCCATGATGTCCTGCACGTACAGACCGATCAGCACGGTGAGGGTGAACATCACCCCGCCGGCCAGGAAGACCGCCGCGAACGTGGCCACCCGGTTGCGGTCGTGGAACAGGCTGAAGGGCACCACCGGGTTCTCCGCGGTGCGTTCGACGATCAGGAAGGCGATGAAGAAGGCCGCCGCGGCGATCCCGGAGGTGATCGTCATGGGCGACAACCAGCCCTGCTCGGGGCCCATCGAGAAGCCGAACACCGCGGCGGTGCAACCCAGCGTGGCCAGTAGCGCTCCAGCGGCGTCGAGCTTGAGCCGCTCACGGTTGGTCTCGCGCAGCGTCTTGCGGGCCAGGTAGATCATCAGCAGCCCGATCGGCACGTTGACCAGGAACGCCAGCCGCCACGACACCTCGGTCAAAGCCCCGCCGACCACCAGGCCCATCACCGAGCCGACGCCGGTCATCGCGGCGAACACCGCGGTGGCCGCGTTTCGTGCGGGACCCTTCGGGAAGGTCGTCGCGATCAGCGCCAGCGCCGTCGGAGACGCGATGGCCGCGCCGACGCCCTGCAGCAGCCGGGCGATCACCAGCGTGGCCTCATCCCAGGCGATACCGCACAGCACCGAGGCGATCGTGAACAGCGTGACGCCGACGATGAAGGTGCGCTTGCGGCCGATGGTGTCGCCGAGACGGCCACCGAGCAGCATCAGCCCGCCGAAGGTCAGCACGTAGGCGGTGATCACCCAGCTACGGCCGGCGTCGGACAGACTCAGTTCGTCCTGGATCTTCGGGAGCGCGACGATGGCGATGGTGCTGTCCATCGTGGCCAGCAACTGCATGCCGCCGATCGCGATGACCGCGGCGATGAATCGGCGCGACGGCAGCCATGCCGCCGGCGACCTGCCGGGTCGCTGGGCGTTGCCACCCTGCCCGCTCCAGGCGGGCGTCCGTTCCGGCATCGCACGGCCGTCGGCTCGTTTCGAGCCTTGCTGGCTGTTGCCTTCAGTTTCACGGTGGATGGCGGCACGCTCCGCATCGTTGAGAGCCGTCATGACGGGTTACCTTACAGTACTCTTAAGAATCCTTTAAACGCCGAAAGCCGCCACCGATCCGATCACGATGATCGCCGGCGGCCTGATGCCTTCGGCGCGGATCCGCTCGGGCGCGTCGGCGAGCGTAGCCCGCAAAACCCGCTCAGCGGCCATCGAACCCTGTTGAACCACAAGAACTGGGGTTTCGGCAGGGCGGCCACCTTCTCGCAGAACTTTGGCAAACAATTCGATGCGCTCGACGGCCATCATCAACACGATCGTGCCGTGCATTTTGGCCAGCGCATCCCAATTCACTAACGATTCGGGATGCTCGGGCGCGAGATGTCCGCTGACCACCACGAATTCATGGGTCATGGCCCGGTGGGTGACGGGCACACCGGCCAGCGCCGGAACCCCTATGGCGCTGGTCACACCGGGTACCACGGTCACCGGTATCCCCGCCTCCGCGCACGCCAGGATCTCCTCGTACCCGCGGGCGAAGACGAACGGGTCACCGCCCTTGAGCCGGACCACGAACTTGCCCGCCTTGGCCCGGTCGACGAGCACGCCGTTGATCGCGTCCTGGGCCATCGCACGTCCGTACGGGATCTTCGCCGCGTCGATCACCTCGACCTCCGGCGACAGCTCGGCCAGCAGTTCCTGCGGCGCCAACCGGTCGGCCACCACCACGTCGGCGTGCGCCAGCAGCCGCCGTCCGCGCACCGTCACCAACTCCGGGTCACCCGGCCCGCCGCCGACCAACGCGACACCACCGCGCACCACCCCCGGCGTCGTGGAACTGTCCCTGGCGATGACGCCCTGCTGGAAGGCCTCGTGGATGGCCGAGCGGATCGCCGCCGAACGCCGATGCTCACCACCGGCCAGCACCCCGACGGCCAGCCCCTCGTACTCGAACGACGCCGGGGTGACGGCCGTCCCCTCCCGCGCCACGTCGGCCCGCACACAGAAGATGTGCCGGTCCTCGGCCTCGGCGACGATGGCGGCGTTGACCTCGGGGTCGTCGGTGGCGGCGATGGCATACCAGGCGCCGTCCAGATCACCGGCACGGAACTCGCGCAACGTCAGCGTGATCCCGTCGATGCCCTCCACCGCCGGAGTCGCCGCACGGGTGATGACGTGGACGTCGGCGCCACTGGCGACCAGCAGCGGCAGCCTGCGCTGCGCAACCGTCCCGCCGCCCACGACGACGACCTTCTTACCGGCCAGGCGCAGTCCGACCAGATAGGCGTTCTCAGACGACAAATTCGCTCCTCACGTGCGCGGAAGTCAAACCCGCTCCTCGCCTGCGCGTCACCCGGCGAGCCTAGATGCTGCGGCGGCCGTAACGAACCGGGCGATCGCACCCGGACGCCCCGCCGGGTGAGTGTGCAGGTAGGCCGCGTGCACCCCGGCCCGGACCGCTCCGTCGTCCACGACCCGACCGCCACGCCCGGCGAACCGCCACGCCGGGTCCCGGTCACCGGTGAACCGCACCGTGGTGCGGTGGAACTCGTGGCCCACCACCCGGTCACCGGCACGGTGCAGCGGCGAGTCCGCCACCGCCACCGCGTCGCGGTACCCCAGCGTGAGGGCGTCGGTGAAGGTCGCCGACCCCGCCAGCACCCCGCACATCGGCTGCCCGTCCAGGTCGTCCACCAGATACGTCAGCCCCGCGCACTCGGCGTGCACCGGAGCGCCCCGCCCGGCCAGCGACCGGATCTGCGCACGGACGACATCGTTGGCCGACAGCTCGGAGCCGAACTGCTCGGGGAAACCTCCGGGCAGCACCAGGGCCGCGGCCTCCGGTGGCAACGGGTCGCGCAGCGGGTCGAAGTCGACCACGGTCGCACCCGCCGCCGCCAGCAGTTCGGCGTGCTCGGCGTAGTTGAAGCTGAAAGCCTTGCCCGCGGCCACCGCGACGGTCACCGGCCGGGCCACCGGCTCCACGGCCGCCGGGGTCCATGCCGGCTCCGCGACGCGGCTGGCGGCCACCGCGGCCAGCGCATCCAGATCGACATGTCGGGCCACCAGCGACGTCATCGCCTCGACGGCCGCGGCGGCCAGCCGGCCGTGCTCGACGGCGGTGACCAGGCCCAGATGCCGGGACGGCACGGCGAGTTCGGCGGTGCGCGGAATCGCACCCAGCACCGCGACCCCGGCCTGTTCACAGCCCTGGCGCAGCACCTCCTCGTGCCGTGGCGAGCCGACCCGGTTCAGGATCACCCCGGCCAGCCGCACACCGTTGTCGAAGGTCGCGAAGCCGTGCACCAGTGCGGCGATGCTGTGGCTCTGCCCCCGCGCGTCGACGACCAGCACCACCGGCGCCCCGAGCAGCGCGGCGAGCTGAGCGGTCGAGCCGTGCGCCGTGCCGTGGTGCACGGCACTGATGCGCCCGTCGAACAGACCCATCACCCCTTCGACGACGGCGATGTCGGCGTCGTCACTGCCGTGCCGGAACAAGGGGCCGATCAGCTGGTCACCGACCAGCACCGGATCGAGGTTGCGGCCGGGGCGCCCGGCGGCCAGCCCGTGGTAGCCGGGGTCGATGAAGTCCGGACCGACCTTGAACGGCGCCACCCGACGTCCCGCCCGGCGCAGCGCCCCCATCAGCCCGGTGGCGACGGTGGTCTTGCCGCTGCCCGAGGCGGGGGCGGCGACCACGACAGCCGGGGTGCTCATGCGGCCGTCACCACAGCCCGGTCAGTCTGTCGTGCCTCGCTGCGCTCACCACTCGATGCCAGTCTGTCGTGCCTCGCTGCGCTCACCACTCGATGCCAGTCTGTCGTGCCTCGCTGCGCTCACCACTCGATGCCCTTCTGGCCCTTGCGGCCGGCGTCCATCGGGTGTTTGACCTTGGTCATCTCGGTGACCAGGTCCGCGGCTTCGAGCAGCGCCGGGGGCGCATCGCGGCCGGTGATCACCACATGCTGGGTGCCCGGACGGGCCGCCAGGGTCGCGACAACCTCGTCGGCGTCGACCCACCCCCATTTCAGCGGGTAGGTGAACTCATCGAGCACATAGAAGTCATGGCGTTCCTCGGCCAGCCGGCGGGTGATCTCGGCCCAGCCCTCGGCTGCGGCGGCGGCGTGGTCGGCCTCGGTGCCCTCCTTGCGCGACCACGACCAGCCTGACCCCATCTTGTGCCATTCGACGGCCCCGCCGACACCCCGCTCGTCGTGCGCCCGGCCCAACTCGTTCAGCGCGGTCTCCTCCCCCACCTTCCACTTGGCGCTCTTGACGAACTGGAACACCGCGATGTCGAAACCCTGATTCCAGGCCCGCAGCGCCATCCCGAAAGCGGCGGTCGACTTCCCCTTCCCGGGCCCGGTGTGCACCGCCAGCAGCGGTGCGTTGCGCCGCTGCCGGGTCGTCAACCCGTCGCGGGGAACGGCCAGTGGCTGACCTTGTGGCATCGGCCCACCCTTCTATGCGGCACCCCGGCCGGACTGCGATTTGACCAGAGCCGACAGGTCGTCGGCGCGCAGCTGGTCCAGCCGCACCGCGGGAGCGTTCAGATATCCGGCCAGTTCTTCGGCCAAGCCCAGCCGGACAAAGGACGTTTCACAGTCGACCACGACAGCGGCCGCACCCTCGGCCACCAGCCGGGCCGCCGCCGCGCGGGCCCGGTTGAGTGGATCCACCCCGCCGGTGGCCCGTCCGTCGGTGAGTACCACCACCAGGCTGCGGCGCGCCCGGTCGCGGGCGCGTTCCCGGACCACCATGTCGCGAGCCGCCAGCAGCCCCTCGGCCAGCGGGGTGCGGCCCCCGGTGTCGAACCGGGCCAGCCGTCTGCCGGCGATGTGCACCGAGGAGGTCGGCGGCAACACCACCTGGGCATCCTGCTGGCGGAAGGTGATCACCGCGACCTTGTCGCGGCGCTGATAGGCGTCGCGCAGCAGGGACAGCGTGGCCCCGCCCACCGCCGACATCCGGTCGCGCGCCGCCATCGACCCCGAGGCGTCGACGACGAAGATCACCAGGTTTCCCTCGCGGCCCTCACGTACGGCGCGCCGGACATCGTCGGCCACCACCTGCAGCCGGCCCTGCCCGCTGTGCCGCCCGGCCGCCGTCTGCACGGTGGCGAACAGGTGGACACCGTGGCCGGCGTCGGGTTCGGTGGCCGCCGAGATCACGGTGCCGGCTCGGTTCCGGGCCCGCGAGCGCCGGCCGGGAGCCCCCTCGCCGACGCCGGGC